>CANOKG010000208.1 GCA_947566655.1 uncultured Muribaculaceae bacterium
ATCTTGGTATGAATTTATCCTTAATTTAAACTTTTACTATAATGGAGAACAAAATTAAATCGGTTGATTATGATCGTGATAAATTGACTTCGGGTATCCTTCATATAGGTGTAGGTAATTTTCACCGTGCCCATGAGGAATATTATACTAATGAGTTGATCGAAAAGGTTTCCTCTCAGTCCCAATGGGGTATTACGGGCGCAATGCTTTTGCCAAGTGACGAGTGTCTTTATGAGGCATTGAAATCTCAGGATGGCCTGTATACTTTAACCGTTTGTGGTCGAGATGGTCATAATGAAGTAGTTGAGATTGGTTCGTTAAGAGAAGTGTTGTGGAGTGGATCGGATCTAAATGAAATTGTAGAAAAAATTGCCGATCCATCTATACGTATTATTTCATTGACAATTACCGAGGGTGGGTATAACATAGATAAAGTTACTGACCAATTTGATCTTAATAACAAAGCGGTACAACATGATATAGAGCATCCCGAGAATCCGGTAACTGCTTTTGGCGTTGTCGCGCAGGGTCTGCGTAAACGCATGGAGATGGGTTCAGGTAGAGTAACCATACTTACATGTGATAATCTGCAGCATAATGGAAATACCGCACGAAAGGCTTTCATGTCATTTTTTGAAGCTCAGGATAAAAAATTAGCTAAATGGGTTGATACAAATGTAACGTTCCCTAATTCGATGGTTGACCGTATTACACCAGCCACTCGTCCTGAGGATATTAAAAGACTTAACAGAGAGAATGGAACTCACGATAAGGCTCCTGTTTATTGTGAAGATTTCATACAGTGGGTAATCGAAGATAACTTTGCAAATGGGCGGCCTGAATGGGAAAAAGTAGGTGTCCAATTTACTGACGATGTTACTGCATATGAGAATATGAAGTTGAGTTTGTTAAATGCCTCACACACGTTGTTATCTTATCCTTCATTTTTGATTGGATACAGAAAGGTTGACGAGGCTATGAAGGATAGAAGGGTATCTAAGTACGTAAAAGATTTCATGGATGTTGATATAACACCCTATGTCCCGGCTCCCGGTAATATAGATCTTGAAAATTATAAACAGACTCTGATTGAACGCTTTGGTAACGAAGCTGTAAGTGACCAAGTAGCTCGTTTATGTTTTGATGGGTTGTCCAAATTCCCGGTTTATGTTACGCCTAATTTAACCAAAATGGTCAAGGATGGTAAGGATTTGACTCGTATAGCTTATCTTATAGCTGCATATTACCATTATTTGAAATATCATACCGATGATAACGGTGAGATATTTAACATAGCCGAGCCTTGGATGACACCCCAAATACAGAAATTGCTTTTGAGCGATGATCCGTTGGATTTTCTTGATATAGAAGCTTTTGCCGGTGCTCGGCTTAGATATTCGCCCGATTTTACCACTCAATACCTTGATTTCGTTGAAAAAATTCGTAGGGATGGGGCAGGTAAAGTCCTTGAAACAATAATTTAAATATGTATGTTATGTCAACTCATAATTCACGGCTTCGTGTTTTAGGCCCATTCCTGGTACTGACATTTATTTACTTCGTTGTTGGTTTCCTCACAACAGTAAATGGTCAGTTCCAGGGACCTTTGAAAATTGCTTTTCTTGGTGGAGCTACAGAATTGCGCAATACGTTGACAACGATGATCTCATTTTTCTTCTTTTTAGGTTATCTTGTCAATAGCCGATTAGGAGGTATATGGATCAATTCATCGGGGTATAAGGCAACGTTACTGAGAGCACTCGGATTTATGATTGCAGGATTGTTATTTTACAGTTTTTCAGCAAAAATAGCTGAAAGCTGGCCTTCGTTCGGGTTTAAAATAGCAAGCGATTTCATCCCGTGGGGTTACTTTGTCTTTCTTGCAGGTTCATTTCTCATGGGTACTTCAGCCGCTATCTTGCAGGTTGTAATCAATCCTTATGTGGCTGCATATGATTTACCGGGGACCAAGGATGTACAACGCATGAATATAGTTTGTGCGGTCAATTCGATAGGTACTACGATAGCTCCATTCTTCGTTACCGGTGTTATATTTGCCGGTATAGCACTTGACGATGTTACTCCTTCCCAATTGTTGGTGCCGTTTCTCATAATAGCCGCAATTATTATTTTAGTTACGGGTGTGACATCGCGTATGCCTTTGCCCGATTTGAATGAAACCAGAGCAACTGAGGGCGAGAAACTACCTCGAAGTGTATGGAGTTTCAGTCATTTGTTTCTTGGTGTATTGGCTATATTCTTCTGCGTAGGAACTGAAGTTTCGATTGGTGTCAATGTCAACCTACATGCAATGCAGATGATTGATAATGGCGAGCCGTTATCGTTCTTCGGGTTGGAACAAATTAGGTTGGGGACGCTCAACTTGGGAATACCGGCGTTATTGGCGACTCTATATTGGGGAGGAATGCTCATAGGTCGTCTCATTTTCAGCGGTTCTAATAAATTGTCACCTAAAACTTTGCTTATTGGTGTTACAATTGGAGCATCGGTATTGTTGTTACTTGCCATGATACTGGATAATCTATGGATTTTGGTTTCGGTAGGATTGTTCCACTCTGTAATGTGGGGGTGTATATTCACCCTTGCTGTTGCCGGACTCAAACGCTATACCTCCCGAGCCTCAGGTGTTTTCATGATGGGTGTTTTCGGAGGTGCTGTATTCCCCGTTTTGCAAGGTCTTCTTGCTGATGAACTTGGCGATTGGCAGTGGACGTGGAGTATCGCTTTAGTGTGTGAATTGTTTATGTTGTGGTATGCAATATGGGGTAGTAAGGTAAAAGACCCTGAGGCATTGGCAGCCCTAAGGGGTGTTTCACCGGTCGATCCAGGTTAAATTGTTAACTTTTAACTTATTAAAATATGGTTGAACATAAAGAAGGTTACGTCGTAGGTATAGGTGAGGCTCTGTGGGATGTTTTGCCTGATGGTAAGAAAATAGGTGGTGCACCGGCCAACTTCGCTTATCATGTATCGCAATTCGGTTTGCCTGGTGTTGCAGTAAGTGCTATTGGTCATGATCGTTTAGGAGAAGAACTTAAGGAACAGTTTGACTATCATGGTTTGGAGAACAGGTTGTCGGAAGTTGATTACCCAACGGGGACTGTGCATGTTGAGATTGATGAACTTGGCGTTCCTACCTATGATATCAAACAGAATGTTGCTTGGGATCATATCCCTTTCCAAAAGTCGCTTGAGGAGCTGGCGCGTAATACACGTGCCGTAAGTTTCGGTTCGTTGGCTCAGCGAAGCGTGGTTTCACGTCAAACCATAGCTCGATTTCTCGAGATGATGCCCGATGGCCCTGATATCATCAAGATATTCGACATTAATCTACGACAAGGATTCTATACTCCTGAGTTGATCGATGAGTCTATGAAAAGATGCAATATTCTTAAGATCAATGATGAAGAACTTGTTATTGTGAGCCGTATGTTCGGTTATCCGGGCATTGATCTTCAGGATAAATGTTGGATCTTATTGGGTAAGTATAATCTTGATCTGCTTATTTTGACATGTGGTGTCAATGGCAGTTATGTATTTAGTCGTGGACAAATGTCGTTTGTCGAAACACCTATAGTCGAGGTTGCAGATACAGTAGGTGCGGGTGATTCATTTACTGCTGCATTCACTGCAGCTTTACTTAAAGGCAAGTCTATTCCAGAGGCTCACAAATTAGCTGTTGATGTCTCGGCCTTCGTTTGTACATGTATTGGAGCAATGCCTCCATTGCCCGATCGATTAGTCGATCTACGCTAACCTATAGCTAATTTATATTAATCTGAGAGCCTGTCTGGTTTTAACACACTAAAATGATTATATTATCGAATGAAGGATTT
>CANOKG010000209.1 GCA_947566655.1 uncultured Muribaculaceae bacterium
ATCCAATCCCGATTACAACCACCCGGGCATCGAAATCTACCACTCACTAAAAGAGGCTCTCACCGCGGTTGACAGCAACGATGACTGCTTCATAATAGGAGGCGGTAGAGTTTATCGGGATGCAATGCCTTTAGCCGACCGTCTGTTGCTCACCCACATAGAAGCCCCATCGCCTGCAGGCACCGATACCTACTTTCCGGCTCTCGAGTCCGACCGATGGCAACTTACCGACCGAAGTGACAGCGAGGTAGATCCGCGCTCCAACACACGATACTATTTTGCCACTTATTCACGACTATTGAACAACCTCTTATAAATTATGGAACTTGAAATTTGCTGTGGCGACCTCAATAGCGTTCTCGAAGCCCAAAAAGGAGGTGCCGACCGAATCGAACTATGCTCCGGACTTGCCGAGGGTGGACTCACTCCATCCATAGGACTTATAAAAGCCGCCGTAGAAAGCGGAATACAACAAGTAAACGTTTTGATAAGACCTCGCCCGGGCGATTTTCTTTATAGCGATGCCGAGATACAGCTCATGATCAACGACATCAAATCGGCTATTGAAGCCGGTGCCAACGGGATTGTGATAGGAGTACTGAAACACGATGGTGAAATCGATGTCAAGACATGCCAACGCCTTATCGACACAGCTATGCTGACAGCCCGCAACTGCAACCTCAAAAAACCACATGTAACTTTCCACCGGGCCTTCGACGTGAGCCGCGACCCATACAGAAGTCTCGATGCAATAATATCACTGGGTTGTGACACCCTGCTGACATCGGGAATGGCACCTTCGGCACTTCAAGGAATCGAAACGATAAAAGACCTTGTAAAACACAGTGACGGCAAGATTGTTATAATGGCAGGATCGGGTGTCAACACATCCAATGCAGCCCGGATCATAGCCGAAACCGGCATCGGTGCCATTCACTCAACAGCCCGACGTCCAACACCGAGTCTTATAACCTTTCACCGGGAATCTGTTCCGATGGGGGCACCCGGGGTCAACGAGTATGCCCCGCCCTCAACAGCGGCCGATATCGTAGCAAATCTTCGTCAAATTATATGCCTACAACCTTTCTAAACTTATACCCTATGAAACTAAAGCTCTCACTTATTGTCTTAAGCCTGTTATTCATATTTCTTGCCATATGCTTGCTAAGACCGTTTTCATCTTCATCCATAAGCGAGAAACAGGCCATGGAGTTTCTTTATGACTCAATGTCTCTGCCCGATAAGGCCGATTATTCAGAACAATTCTATTTGGACAATGTACGGGCCACACTGCAGGCACGCCGCGAAATGCCATGGGGAAAATCGGTACCCGAACGCGAATTTCTCCACTTTGTATTGCCGATACGTGTAAACAACGAAGCTCTCGACAGTTCGCGAATTGTATTCTATAAAGAACTTCGCGACAGAGTTAAAAACCTGTCTATGACCGATGCCATTAACGAAGTTAACCACTGGTGTCATGAAAAAGTAACCTATCAGCCGTCAGATGGACGCACTTCATCTCCCTTATCATCTGTGAGCCAAGCCATAGGCCGCTGTGGCGAAGAATCGACCTTCACCGTTGCCGCCCTTAGAGCAGTAGGTATTCCGGCACGACAGATCTACACCCCTCGATGGGCTCACACCGACGACAACCACGCCTGGGTTGAAGCCTGGGCCGATGGTAAGTGGCATTTCATAGGAGCCTGTGAACCAGAGCCCATTCTCGACCTTGCATGGTTCAATGAGCCTGCTTCCCGTGGCATACTGATGAGCACAAATGTAACCGGCGACTACCGTGGCCCCGAAGAGGTATTGCTACGCCAACCGCTCACAACACGCATCAATGTTACCGCCAACTATGCTCCCATCACGACCACCTATGTCAGCATTGTCGACACTGACGGCCAACCGGTAAAGAATGCCTCCGTCAACTTCTGCATCTACAATTATGCTGAATATTATCGGGCCGTAACTAAATCAACCGACACCAATGGCATCGCAAGCCTCAGATCGGGCTTGGGCGACCTCGTGGTCTGGGCAACCGATGGCAATAACTTCGGCATCGAGAAAGTGACCGCGGGAAACGACCCCGACTCCCCGATAGTTATTACGTTGAATAAAGACAACCCATACACGGGCTGCTTTGAATTTGATCTTGTGCCACCGGTCGCAGCAGCCTCGCTTCCTGTAGCCTCACCTGAACAACGCGAACTTAACAATTCACGTCTGCAATACGAAGACTCCATTCGCAACGCCTACACGGCCACATTTGCCACACCTGCCACAGCCACGGCATTAGCCCGGAATCTGGAACTCGACCCCGAGCAACTAACTACCATACTTCTACAATCAAGAGGTAACCACCGTGCTATTTCAGAATATCTCACAAGTCTTACACCCGACAGTCGTCAAGTCGCAGTCGATCTATTGTTAAATATCACCGAAAAAGATCGCCGCGATATCGAGATCAGAGTAATTGACGATGTCATAAACAATTGCGTAAAAAACAACGGTATCAACCACGCGTTTTTCTCACGATATGTGCTCAGTCCGCGAATAGAAGCTGAATATCTGCGTCCATGGCGCAAAATACTGACTGACAAATTCTCAGACATGGCAGCTGAATTTTGCGAGAATCCCGAGAAACTCATTGAGTGGATTGCCGGGAATATACAACCTGTAACCGATGAGAACCCCATGAATCTACGCATGAGCCCCGTGGCTGTACTTTCGACACTCAAGGCCGACCCTATTTCCCGCAACATATTTTTCGTAGCAGCAGCCCGTTCCATTGGATTGCCTGCACGCATTGATCCCGTAACCGGCAAGACCCAATACTCAGTCGATGGCGCCACCTGGACCGATGTAAACTTCCCATCCAACGACAATGCACAGTCAACCGTTGCACCAAAGGGTTATCTCACTATATCATTCCAACCCACCGGCTATATTGTCGATCCAAAATACTACAGCCAATTCTCAATTTCCAAAATTGTCGACGGCAAGGCCTCACTCCTCGAGTTTGACGACAACAGCAGCGTGTCACAACTCTTCAACAAGCCTTACTGCCTCGATACCGGCCAATATATCCTTACTACAGGACAGCGCATGGCCAATGGCACAGTGCTTGCTTCAAGCCAGATTTTCCAAATCCATGCCGATGAAACAACCAACATTGACCTGACGATACGTCAAGACAACAGTGCCCTATCGGTAATAGGATCCCTGAATGCCGAAAACATCTATCACGACATCCAATCCAATACCGACAAGTCGATACTTTCGACCACCGGACGTGGATATTACATTTTGGGACTCATTTCGCCAAACCACGAGCCCTCGACCCATGCACTGAACGACCTCTCGGCAGTAGCGGCACAACTTGAACAGTCCAATCGCCCTATTCTCCTGCTGTTTGATGATATTGAGAGTGCCGGACGCTTTAAGAAAGATCAATTTCCACAACTACCGGGCAACATAACCTTTGGCATAGACAATAACCATGCCTGCCGCCGGGAAATCATAGAATCACTCCACCTTCAGAATCCGTCCAATCCTATCTTCATAATATGCGACACATTCAACCGCATTGTATGGGTATCCAACGGCTACACCATAGGGCTTGGAGACGCAATAAACAACAATCTCTCACGCACTAAATAATCTAAATACAGAGGTTTTGGAGATGCCTACCGTTTGTGGCATCTCCAAAACCATTTCCACAATTCTAAACAGAAAATATTTTCAGCAAAGAACAAAAACCACATAAAATATTTGCAAATAAAAAAAACAATCTCTACCTTTGCCGACACAAACGCGGGGTATTAGCT
>CANOKG010000210.1 GCA_947566655.1 uncultured Muribaculaceae bacterium
ATCCTCAGCTGCATATTTGTCACATATGGCACCTGAGTTATCGGGAGAACCGTCATCAACCAGTATACATTCCCAGTCTTTGAATGATTGGCCTTTTATCGAATCAAGACTCTCGATTAAATATTTTTCAACGTTGTAAATTGGAACAATGATAGATATTGTAGGATTATTTGTCATATCGTGTCTAATCGTAAACGTATATCAAAAAGCGTCAAAACGGGCACAAAGTTAACAATTATTTACTATCTTTGCAAGAACACAAATATTTGCTTGAAATGGAACAGAAGATACCGTTTGATATAGATTTGGTTTATGCATGGGTAGATGGCAACGACCCCGTGTGGCGTGCAAAACATAACGCTTTTACCGGTGTGAAGTCATCGGTTGATGCCGATTGCAGCGGTCGCTATGCCGATAATGACGAACTTAAATATAGTCTGCGCACGGTTGAAAAATATGTCCCTTGGATCAGAAATATATATATAATTACTGATAATCAGGTGCCATCATGGCTTGATACTTCTAATCCTAAGATCCACATTGTAGATCACAAAGATATCATGCCTTATGAAGCACTTCCTTGTTTTAATTCTACAGTCATAGAGCATTTCATGCATAATATTGACGGCTTGTCAGAGCATTTCCTTTATGCCAATGACGATATGTTTTTTAATAGGCCAACTGAACCGGCTGATTTCTTTAAAGAAGATGGTTGGCCGATAATAAGACTAAAACGTTGTCATTTAAGAGACTTTGGGTTTTTCATTCGTGAAAGGATTCTGCATAAACCGCTCAGCACATATAAACAGATAACCCGAAATTCGATAAGATTAGGCAAGTTATTCTATAGTGAGAATTTTGGAGATAAGACCCATCATAACATCGACGCCTATTGTCTGAGTGACTATAAAACAACTGCCTCTGAGCTTACTGCTGAGATAGGGGCAACAATAAAAAATCATTTACGCACACCACGCGACATAGAGCGTATAATATACATGATAGCTGCTTTGCATCGCGGCCATGGTCATGTCGAATATGTAGGGCGCAATACTTCGTTTCGGCTTAAGCTCGAAAAGCCCGGTTCCTATGCCCGTCTTGACAAGTATAACCCATTGTTGTTCTGTCTGAACGATTCGCAGTATGCCACCGACGATGACCGTCGTCAGGCCAAAGAATTCCTACAAAACCGTTACCCCGAGAAATCGTCGTTCGAAAAATAATAGTCAATATTCGGACATGGAGTCTCCGGTTGTTGTGATTCTGTCACCGGTTATTATTGGTTGCACTTGCATGACAGGCGCTTGGAATTCTTGCTATTACCCCGGTTTTATGTAGTTGAAAGGGTTATTGCTCGGAGATGTCGTTCAGGTCGAAGCGGTCGAAGTATTCGAGACCGCGTATGCGTTTTTTTACTTGTCCGCGTGCTCGGCCACGAGCTCGTTTATTCAGAAACTCTTCATAGGACTTTACAGCATAGTGATTTATCCTTATCACGTCTTGTTGAGGTTGGCGGTCGCGGAAATTCTGTTTAATAGTATTACCATGTGAATCAAATGCTTTTCCCTTAATGCGGGCGACTTCGTGGCATCCTATAACTGAGTATACTCGGCGTGGATTCACTATGCTCTTAACATGCCGGTTAAGAATGTGGTCGGGTTTGGAGTGGCATTTAAAACGTTCCATGACTCCACCGGGTGTTTGTTTCTGAGCACCGCCACTACCATATATCAACCAATTGATTTCAACTACCGAGGCATCGTTGAATCTACTTAGAAATTGAGGTATTGATTTATCTTTTATAGGCACAATAAACTCATCGATGTCGATAAATGCTATCCAGCGGGTATCGGTACGGTGTCGTTCAAGGCAGTCATCGTAGGCCGGTAGCTGTCGCTGCAATCCGGGAAAGTAGTTGTATTCAACAACGCCTCTTTTAATGTATGGCTCAAGTACTTGCCGAGTGTTATCGGCGCTATCGTTGTCGTAGATGTAGAATTTTTCAACCCCTTGGTTTAGGTGCCATTCAATCCATTCTTTGAAGTAGGGACCTTCGTTTTTGGCAATGGCACAGATGGCGAGATTACAAGATGGTATCGAGTTGTCGCGTCGTAATTTGTAACGAAGCTTTAGCCCGTTAAATAGTCCATACCTCAGAATGCCACGCCAGCGGTTGCGAGCCATTTTATTGGGTATGACTCCGGCAATTATCTCGGCCATAACTTTATTCATAGCTCAAAACTTGATTTTTCGGGTAAAATTGAATCGAAAGCGTTGCTCAGGCGCTGCATTACTTGGTCATAGTTACGAATATTCACATTGTCGTTAAGGCATATCAGTGAATAGGATTGGTCGGAAATAGCTTTGATAGCTTTTTCTGATTTAATGAGCAGCGGAAACATCTTGGTATCGCTGTAGGTGTTATAAGGCTCAAAGTTTCCCTGGCATATTTGCCATGTGCGAAATAGTTCGGGGGTGTAGTCGTCTGATGCTCGGAATCGGTTGGCCGATGTGCGGGTGAGTTCCTCTCCCTCGGCATTCCAAACTTCGTAAAATGTCGATTTCAGATAGGGTTGTGCATTGTGGGGAGTGCGCAGTGTAATGAATCGGTTATAAGGTTTCAGTATGTGGTTCATGCGCGCTTTTGAGCCATATACAGGACTGAACCATTTATCGTGATCGCGTTTTAGTATTTCATGCTTATCAAAGTGCTTGTTTATTAACCGAATATTATTCTTTAAGGTTTTGTACCATTGTGACCATGATGGGTTGTATTGGAAAACGGCTATATCACGTGGAAGCCCGTTCAGGAAGAATCGCTCAGGCTCTATCTTGTTTATGATATAGAAGTCATCGTTGAAGTAGACAAAGTGTTCTGCGAGATCGGGAATAAGGTGCATATACCGTTCGATTACCACTGAGTTGTAGGTTGGCAGGAATTGGTGGGGAATGAAGTCCTTATGGTCGACAACGTTTAGTTTTGGATTGTCGCGGTCGAGCCAATCGGGAGCTTGTCCACAGGTCACAAAGTGTATTTTCCTAACCCACGGGGCGAAATTTTCTATGCCTCTGAACCAATATTTTAAGAATCCATAATCACGGAAACGTGCGTCAGAGACTCCATTTTTTTCGTTTAGAGTCTTTTGGGAATACCGGGCAAATTCTTCTTTCCACTTAGGATCGTTCATGTCGACCCATGTTACAACAATATCTATTTCCATGATATAAGGATGCTTTGGTTACTGTATGTATTATTTATTTGTTGGTTGCACTATGCATCGTGCTATGCGAAAACGTTTATGGGTCCAGAGATACAGTTCCGGGCTATCTTTTATCATCGATTCAAGATTGGAGTAATATATCTGGGATAAACGATATTCGGGCAAAGATGCCGGGGCGGTTGACATTGGTATAAATTCGACCTCGTAGTATCCACGTTTTACTCGTTGTGGCTTTACAAACCAAGCATCGAAGTCATAGTGACGGGTTATTTTTTCAGGTCCTAAAAGTATAGGGGTATCGTGGTTAAGGAATTCGAGATAGTAGTGTGCATCTTTAGACCGTGGAGATTGATCGGCGATGAATCCGATTATGCACTCTTTATTCTCTGCGACAAGTTTTGTAATAAATCGAGCCGTTTGATGCATCTCGATGTTGGTAGCTCCCATTCGTGAACGCATTTCTAATATCACCCGGTTTACATTGGCATTACTCAGCTTATGATATATCTGACCTGCAACCGCACTTTTATCGAGATGTAGTGGCATCGACGAAATCCATTCCCAGTTGCCGTAGTGGCCAAGGAACAGAGATAC
>CANOKG010000211.1 GCA_947566655.1 uncultured Muribaculaceae bacterium
AATATATCAAACGCCCGCAATTTTAAACTCTAAGTTATTGCGGGCGTTTTTGTTATAAAATTTGTTTGAACGGGTGAAATTTATTATCTTTGTCACAAAACAAGGCAAAAAAGAGCTGTTGAATCTGGTTGGAAATTTTAAAATCTTTCCTCAACTAATTGAAATATGGCAACATAGATATGTTATAAAACATAATTATAAGGCATGGAAATCATAAAAAAGGCACTCGAAAAAGTAGTCAGCGAAGACTTGGCCGACATCTGGTCAATTCTTGAATCAGATCAGAAACGTCGTATTGTTGAAGTTTTTGAGATGCATGATTTCAAAAAAAATCAGGTTATTTATGCCGAGCGAGAAGCTCCGGAGAACCTTTGGGTACTTCTTAAAGGAAAGGTAAAAATCTATAAGGACGGTATGGGCGGTCGATCGCAGATTCTACGGCTTATTCGTCCGGTGCAGTATTTTGGCTATCGTGCCTTTTTTGCTGAAGAGCCTTATGTTTCGAGCGCAGCAGCATTTGAACCCTCTACGCTTGGCTCTATACCTATGAAATTAGTGTGTGATTTGATGAACGAGAATAGTAAGCTAATGTGGTTTTTCATACACGAGCTTTCCCGTAACCTTGGTGGATCTGACACACAAATAGTAAATCTTACACAAAAGCATATAAGAGGTCGTTTAGCTGATGCCCTGTTGGTTCTGATAGAGAATTACGGTTATGAAGATGATGATTCCACCCTTCGCATCTACATGGCTCGTGAAGATCTCGCCAGTTTGTCAAACATGACAACGAGCAATGCTATCCGCACCCTATCCTTGTTTGTAAATGAAAAGATAATTACAGTAGATGGTCGCCGCATACGCATCCTTAACGAGCCGATGTTGCGCAAAATCTCGAAATTTGGCTGACTGTTATATCTAAAGCAGGCTTTTAAAGTCGCTTGATTCTGATGATTTTATTTGAGCGGGTTCGTTGAAACTCAGGTATGAATACAATTCTTCGCGGTAGCTCATGTGGGGCCAAAATAGGTTTTAAAGTATCCAACATTTCAGTCGTGTCAAACCATTTCCCTTCAATAACCATAACTACACACTCTCCCCACTTATCGTCGGGTTCGCCAATTAAATAGAAGTCACGTTCAATAAATCGAGAGATCGTTTGTTCAACGGTTTCGGGATGTACTTTAACTCCTCCGGTTATGATGACATTGTCATACCGCCCTAACCATTCAAATTCTGTCTCAGAAATTAATCTGACTACATCGTTGGTCGTTAGTTGCTTAAACGATTGCTTGCTTGAATTGATGACCAAGCAACAGCGCCGGTCGATTGTAAATGTGTAACCGGGCATAGCTTGATAAACACTATTTGTATCAAGTAAACGCCTTAGTGCTACATGACTGCATGTTTCAGTCATTCCATATGTAGCATAGGCATTGAGTTTACTCGTTCTTACGAGATTCTGCTGTGCGGTCGACAATGGTGCTCCGCCTATTATCACATTGTGATAGCTCAGATTGTTGGGGTTTTCAAGAAGTCCTTTTAGCTGAGATGGAACAATTGCTGCCAAGTCAACATCTTTGGTAATCTTATCCAAATTACCCGGTTGATTGCTTGGTTTCTCCATATACAGACTGGCGCCCGATATCAGGGCTCTTATTATCATCATCTTACCCGCAATATAGTTGGCCGATAGCGGGCATAGCATTACCGACTTATTGTTGATGCCAAACTTTTGACATGTAGAGCTTGCCGAAGCTATCATATCGCTCTTGAGTAATCTGATTTCTTTAGGCTCAGATGTAGATCCCGATGTGTGGGCGGTAATATAGTTGTTATTATCGTTCCACTCACATAGGAAACGGTCGGTATTCTCGTCGTCAAAATAGATCATAGCGGGTGGTTCCATTGGCCGTGTGTATCGTAAACCAAGGCGGCATTCTTTACTGTCAAAGGCGAGGCAATATTGTTTGAATATAGCCCACCTGTACCAAGGCCCTGCGGCATTGTTACATTTTTAGAAGCAGTCCACTGAGCAATGGCATTTAGTCCTATATTTGATTCAAGAGCTGAAGTCGCCCACCATTTTATTTCCCGTTCGGTCGCATCTTTTATCCAGCCATCGCAAGTCGAAAAGCCGCCATGGAGCGAAGGTTTCAGAATCACATAGGCCGGCATAGTGGCATCAAGAAGATAGCAACGTTGATCATATCCCATATTGCCGATAAGTTCCTCGTCGAGCGCTATATCAATTGGTGAGTTACGGGTGATTTCTTTCATGGCCTTCCATTGCCCCTGTCTTATAGGCTGCTCGATGGAATGAATATCGTATCGTGCGAGCCTTTCAAGTTTGACGAGCGCACTGTGAGGTGTCATACTGCCGTTGGCATCGAGTCGAAGCTGTAATTCATCAGCACTGTAATTATCTCTGATATAGCGAAGAAGGTCTACTTCTCTATCAAAATCTATTCCACCTATTTTTAGCTTTATGCATTTGAATCCGTCAGCAATCTTTTCATCGATGCGCTTCCTCATGGTATCGAAATCACCCATCCATACCAGACCGTTGATCGGAATTGCTGTTTTGCCAGCCTGCCATCCATTTGAATCAAATATAGTGAATTGGCCGCCATTGGCGAGATCGCGCATGGCCGTTTCAAAACCAAACTTTATAGATGATTCCTTTATATCATCGGTGTTCAAATGATTGATATGTCGGCAAGCCTCGGCTACGATACTCTCGTAGGCGGGAGTATCGTCGGATCCAAGACCACGGAATACAGCACATTCTCCAAAGCCTACGATGCCGGGGTTGGAAGTATCGTGAATGGCAATGAAGTAGGTTTCCTTAACCTTCATTGATGCGCGTGATGTGATAGCCACGAAGTTGAAATTCAAATCATGGCGGGAGTATTTAGCTACAAGCATTATAATTGACTATCAACCGGGGAACTTCGGGAATTGGTCGAAATCAGGGTCTCGCTTCTCCAAAAAAGCGTTTTTACCTTCCTGTGCCTCGGCCATGAGGTAATACATCAAAGTTGCATCTCCGGCAAATTCCATCAATCCTCGTTGACCGTCAAGTTCAGCGTTCAAGCCGCGTTTGATCATGCGCACGGCCATAGGGCTTCGTTTGCAGATGGTTTCACACCACTCTACCGTTTCATCCTCCAATCGGTCAAATGGAACGACAGCATTGACCATCCCCATGTCGAGAGCTTCCTTGGCAGTGTATTGCTTACACAGGAACCAGATCTCGCGAGCTTTCTTCTGCCCGACGCAGCGTGCAAGGTAGCTGGAACCGAATCCGGCATCGAAGCTGCCTACTTTTGGTCCGGTTTGTCCGAATCGGGCGTTCTCGCTTGCGATAGTCAGGTCACAAACTACCTGCAGCACGTTGCCACCGCCTATCGAATAGCCGTTAACCATGGCAATTACAGGTTTGGGCAGAGAGCGTATAGCCTTATGAATATCAAGAACATTAAGACGAGGCATTCCACCTTCATCAATGTATCCACCTATGCCTTTTACGCGCTGGTCGCCTCCCGAACAGAATGCTTTGTCTCCAGCACCTGTAATAACTACCACGCGAATGTCGGTTGCTTCACGGCAGTAACCCAAAGCCTCAAGAATCTCGCGGTTGGTCAATGGCCGGAAAGCATTGTATACTTCAGGGCGATTGATTGTGATCTTGGCAATCTGTCGGTATTGTTGAAACAGAATGTCGGTATAATTTTTAATGGTTTTCCATTCTCTCTGTGCCATAATTATTTGATATTACGTTTGTAGAATTGTTGCATTATTTCTGAGCTAT
>CANOKG010000212.1 GCA_947566655.1 uncultured Muribaculaceae bacterium
CGTTAAGCTATGGAGGTCCATATCTGGGTTATCTTTGTGCGACAAAGGCTTTGATGCGCAAGATGCCCGGACGTATAGTAGGGGCTACGACCGATGATCGAGGAAACCGTGTCTTTGTTTTAACTTTGCAGGCACGCGAACAGCACATACGTCGCGAAAAGGCTACTTCCAACATTTGCTCCAATCAAGGACATATGGCTTTGTATGCCACAATCTATACTTCGTTGCTTGGCAGTGCCGGGCTGCAGGAGGTAAATGACATTAGTAGCGCGATGGCCCACTATCTTGCCGTAGTTCTGACGGTGACAGGCAAAATGCATCTTGCTTATCCTGAAAAACCGTTTATGAACGAGTTCCTGATGACGGTTGACTTTGATATAGATAAATTCTTGGAGCAAGGTGTGGAGGCAGGCTTGCTTGCCGGAGTGAAAGTTGGCGAGGACAAGTTGCTTATCGCCACAACCGAGATGTTAACCGAGGCCGATGTCGAGGCTTATATTCAACTTGTTAAACAACAATAGCTATGAATCGCGAACCATATAGCAAGCTTATTTTTGAGCTTTCTCGTTCCGGACGCCGTGGTTATTCTCTTCCGGCTAATAAATTCAAGAACGAGTGTTATTTACCTCAGTATCTGAAAAGGGAATCTCCGCTTGGTTTGCCCGAGGTCGATGAACCGACACTCGTGCGTCATTATAATAATATGAGTACCAATAACTTTGGCGTTGATACAGGTTTCTATCCGTTAGGCTCGTGTACAATGAAGTATAATCCTAAGATCAACGAGGAGATCTCCCGACATGGAGGATTTTCTTCGTTACATCCATTGGCACCGGTCTCTGCAACTCAGGGTGCGTTGAAAGTATATTATACGCTTCAAAAAGCACTTAGTGAGATTGGCGGTATGGCAGAATTCACGCTTAATCCCTTTGCAGGAGCACATGGTGAACTTACCGGATTGATGGTCATAAGAGCCTATCACCGTGGGCGTGGCGATGAAAAGCGAACCAAGGTAATAGTGCCAGATTCGGCTCACGGTACGAATCCGGCCAGTGCAGCCGTAGCCGGCCTTGAGATTGTTGAGGTAAAGAGCCGCCCCGATGGAACAGTCGATGTTGATGATCTTCGGCCCTTGCTCGATGACAGTATAGCAGCTGTCATGATGACCAATCCTAACACTTTGGGTATTTTTGAAAAAAATATTCCCGAAATAGCCAAGCTGGTACATGATGCCGGAGCGTTGCTTTACTATGATGGAGCTAATCTGAATCCTATGCTTGGAGTTGCACGTCCGGGAGACATGGGCTTTGATGTAATGCACATAAATCTGCACAAAACGTTCTCGACACCCCATGGTGGAGGTGGTCCCGGATCGGGTCCTGTTGGAGTTAGAGCCGGACTGGAACAGTATCTGCCCAATCCACGCGTAGTAGTGCGTGAGAATGGTACCTATGATGTAGTTTCTGAACCTGATGCGCTTGGCCGTGTTAGTGGCTGGTTAGGAAACTTTGCCGTGTCGATGCGAGCCCTTTCCTATATATTGTCGCTTGGCAGCGCCGGTTTAATGCAGGTAGGGAAATTAGCAACGTTGAATGCCAATTATATAAAGGAATCGCTGAAAGATCTGTACCGGTTGCCTATCGAGGGGCTTTGTAAACATGAGTTTGTGTTTGATGGTCTGGCCGATAAATCGACCGGAGTTACTACGCTCAACGTAGCAAAACGTTTGCTCGATCATGGATACCATGCACCTACAATCTACTTCCCGTTGTTGTTTCATGAGTCTCTGATGATTGAGCCTACCGAAACAGAAAGTCTTGAAACTATCAACGAGTTTATCGAAGTGATGAGAAAAATAGCGCGGGAGGCAGTCGAAAATCCTGAAGTGGTTAAGGCGGCACCACACAACACTCCGATAGGTCATCCTGATGATACTGAGGCTGCACTGCATCCTGTAACTGCATTCGGGCAACTATGAACTACGATCTTATAGTAATAGGAGCTGGCCCCGGTGGCTACGAATTAGCTGCCGAGGCCGCAGCCCGGGGAATGTCGGTGGCTATTATTGAGCGTGATTTGGCCGGTGGAACATGCTTGAACAGGGGGTGTATACCTACCAAAGCGTTGTTGGCATCGGCGGCAGCACTGCGCTCTGCTCGCGAGGGCGCTCTGATGGGAGTTGAAATAGAATCAATAAAGCCCCGTTATGATATTGCTGTACAACGAAAAGATCAGATAGTTGATCAACTTCGTTGTGGTGTAATGAGCGTTTTGAGTAGCGTTGATTACATAGAGGGTGAAGCGCGTTTTGTTGATGTTAATACTGTAGAAGTCGGTAAAAATAGGTATTCGGCATCGAAAGTTGTCATAGCAACAGGCTCGTCACCGGCCCGCCTTGCGATACCGGGTGCCGATTTGGCTATTACCAGCGATGAGTTATTGCAGCTCTGGCAGTTGCCCCGACGGGTAGTGATAGTAGGAGGTGGTGTCATAGGCATGGAATTTGCCTGCATACTACATGAATTTGGCGTAGAGGTCACAGTAGTAGAGTATATGAGAGAGATACTACCTCCTTTTGATCGAGATATAGCCAAGCGCCTACGCACATCTTTGTCCCGCCGTGGTATCAATATCATAGTAGGTGCAGCTGTCAAGGCTATTACTGAAAATTCGGTGATCTATGATCAAAAAGGGAAAGAGGTTACCATAGATACAGATTTGACTGTAATGGCTGTAGGACGTAGGCCTGTGGTGCCTGACGGATTGGCAGAGTTGGGTCTTGAGATGACTCACCGTGGTATCACAGTCAATGAGGAAATGTCGACCAATCTGCCTGGCGTCTATGCAATTGGTGATGTAAACGGCAAGTGTATGCTGGCACATGCTGCAACTTCCCAAGGGCGAATAATTTTAGGAGAGAAGGTTAATCTTGATATTATCCCATCGGCAGTTTTTACAATGCCCGAGTGTGGTATGGTAGGACTTACCGAGGAGCAATGTAAAGAACAAGGATTAGTTATAATAGTGACAAAAGCTATGTTCCGTTCCAATGGCAAAGCTGTGGCGATGGGCGAAGACGATGGCTTGGTAAAACTTATAGTTGACAAGGACACGCGTCTGATATTAGGTTGTCATATAATGGGACCACATGCAGCCGATTTGGTTCAGGCAGTATCTGATCTGATGACGGCCGGCGCTACTGTAGATCTATTGGCCCGATCGATTTATGGCCATCCAACGCTCGGTGAGGTAGTACAGCAGGCCGCCCGAAATGCCTGCCGTTGAATCATTGATTACAACAAAAAAGGTGAAGCCGGGCGGTTTCACCTTTTTGTTAGTGGGGATAGTAGCGGGTAAATCACATTAGTCGTAGCGTTTGAAGTTGCCTGCTTTGTCAAATTTCATTTCTATTCCGTTGGATAATTCTATATCATAGCCCGAACGCTCTTTTGGAAACATAGTCTTGAATAGGCTGAAGTACAAAAGCATTTGGTACAGATCCTTACCTGCGTGTCTCAATATTGTCCCAGTTGCCTTTGGGGTCGAATGAAATTTCGGTGCCATCGGTAAGAATTACCTCGTACTCAGAAACAATACCGAAATCTGTGTCTATTTTTATAATGCTGATGTCGGCTTTGAAATTGTTTTCTATAATGGTTTTAGCTAAATCGGGAAGAACCGAGGCATCGTGGGTGTAGTTGTCTCGAGCTCCCGCAGGTAAAATAACGGCGATAAATAACGCCATGATAATTAAGAGTATGTTTGAATTTAACACACAAAAAATAGTTATATTAAAGAATGAGT
>CANOKG010000213.1 GCA_947566655.1 uncultured Muribaculaceae bacterium
CCTTATAATAGGAGTCTTGTGGGAGAACGGCAACTTCACCGGCAGGGAAACTGTCGATTATCTTATTTACAACTGTGGTTTTACCCGAACCGGTACCACCGGCAATTCCTATAATTAACATGGTATATTATCAGCGTTTGTTATATTTGGCACGAAGTTACAAAAAAAACGTGATGTGTGAACCTCTACTCCCGATAATTTGTATTATATTTGCATGTATAGAATGTGAATAACCTCAATTTGATAAAAAACTATGAAACAAAAAACTATAATTAGTGCCTCTATTCTGGCTGTAGGTATAATTTTTCTGGGACTTTTCCTTAAGCAAGGTATAGATAATTTTTCATATCGTGATAGAATCGTTACGGTTAGAGGTCTTGCCGAGCGGGAAGTTAAAGCCAATAGTGTTACATGGCCCGTTGTGTATCAATGTGCTGCCAATGATTTGTCCACAATATATCAAGATATCACCTCTAAGAGTAACGCTATAGTAAAATTTTTGAAAGCCAATGGTATACAGGATAACGAAATAGAGATTATAGCACCAAGTGTAACCGACAATCAAGCTAACCGTTATGCCAACTCCATGCCACTTAACCGCTATACTGTAGATGGTGTTATTGTTGTAACCTCGAATAATGTAGACCTTGTTACCTCACTTATAAAACGTCAAAGCGAATTATTAAAAGAGGGAATAGCTGTAGTTTCAGGTGGATGGGAGAACCGAACCACATACAATTACACCGAACTAAACACCATCAAGCCTGAGATGATAGCCGAGGCTACAGCCAATGCTCGCGAGGCGGCCAAGAAATTTGCTGAGGACTCTGACAGTAAATTGGGGAAAATCAAAACTGCAGCGCAAGGACAGTTTACAATTTCCGACCGAGATTCATATACCCCCTATATCAAGAACGTTAGAGTAGTTTCTACAATTACTTACTATCTCGAAGATTAAGAGTATGTTGCGCATTAATCTTAAGGCCAATTTGGGTTGTTTTTCTTAATACGAGTTAAATTCAAACATACTCTAATATAGACTAAAATAATTATCCTTAATGGATTCTGAATTTATCGAAATCAAGGGCGCTCAAGTCAATAACCTTAAAAATGTTGATGTACAGCTCCCTCGTAATAAATTTATTGTAATAACCGGTTTATCGGGTTCAGGTAAATCTTCGTTGGCCTTCGACACTTTGTATGCCGAGGGTCAACGTCGTTATGTTGATAGCCTATCCAGCTATGCACGTCAGTTTGTCGGACGAATGTCGAAACCCGAAGTTAAGTATATTAAAGGCCTTCCGCCTGCGATAGCTATAGAACAGAAAGTAACGACTCGAAATCCGCGAAGTACCGTAGGAACTTCGACCGAGATATATGATTATCTGAGGTTGTTGTTTGGTCGTTTAGGCCACACAATATCTCCAATATCGGGAGTTGAAGTAAAGAAAAATACAGTAAACGATGTCGTTGAGGTTGCGTTGAGTTACCCTGTATCTACAAGAATGGCTGTAGTATCGCCATTATATATACCCGAAGGACGATCGCTTGTAGAGCAACTTGCTATCTTGTCAAAGGAAGGTTACAACCGGGTGCTATTGAACGATGAGTTTGAGGATATTGATGGTTTGATTCCTAAAGCCGACAACTTAAAGCCAGAGCAATGTTATCTTGTGATTGATCGCTTGATGGTAAGTGATGATAAAGATGAGATTAGCCGACTGGCCGATTCCTCTGAAACTGCCTTCTTTGAAGGACACGATTTCATGAGACTTGTTGTATGGTCGGAAAATGGAATACAACATCATGATTTTTCGACCAGATTCGAAGCCGATGGGATAACATTCATGGAGCCCAATGACATGATGTTTAATTTCAATAATCCCTATGGTGCCTGTCCTACGTGTGAAGGATTTGGCAAGACGATGGGAATTGATGAAAATCTTGTGATACCCAATAAAGCTCTATCGGTATATGAAGATGCTGTAGTTTGTTGGAGGGGAGAGAAAATGAGTGAATGGAAAAAAGCCTTCATAAAGCATGCCCCCGACATCAAATTCCCTATACATCGTCCCTATAATCAATTAACCGATGCTCAACGAGATCTTCTGTGGCATGGTGATGGTCAATTCCCGGGAATTGATGGCTTCTTCAAGATGGTGGAGGAAAATCTCTATAAGATCCAGTATCGTGTTATGTTGGCGCGATATCGAGGAAAAACTCTGTGTCCTACATGTCATGGAAATAGATTGCGACCAGAGGCGATGTATATAAAAGTAGGCCAAAAGACTATAACAGAATTGGTAAAGATGCCTATTACCCAACTTAGAACTTGGTTTGAAGAATTGGAATTTACCCACCGAGAGCAGAAGATAGGCAATAGATTATTGACTGAGATCAAGAATAGGTTGGACTACATGATAAATGTAGGCTTGGGGTACCTTACTCTCGACAGGTTATCAAACACATTGTCGGGAGGTGAAAGTCAGCGTATAAATCTCGCCACTTCGCTTGGCAGTAGCCTTGTGGGCTCCATGTATATTCTTGATGAACCAAGCATTGGTTTGCATCCACGAGACACTGATAGACTGATACATGTTCTACGTCTACTTCAACAACTCGGAAATACAGTTATTGTTGTAGAACACGATCGCGAAATAATGGAACAAAGTGATTATATCGTTGATGTGGGACCTCTTGCCGGTCGACTTGGAGGAAAAATTGTTTACCAAGGAGACTTCAAGCATTTAGCTGATGCTACCGAAAGTTATACAGCCAAGTATCTTACAGGTAAACTCAGTATACCGGTTCCTGCATCACGTCGAAAATGGAACAGCTACATCGAGATCAAGGGCGCAATGGAAAACAACTTGAAAGAGATTGATGTGAAATTTCCATTGGGTGTCATGACGGTTGTTACCGGGGTAAGTGGAAGTGGCAAATCGACACTTGTGAGAGACATTCTTTATCGTGCCATGAAACGACAACTTGGAGAAGCCGGTGATGCACCGGGTGCTTTCAAGGAGCTTGCAGGTGACTATAAAAGAATAACAGCGGTTGAATTTGTAGATCAGAATCCTATTGGAAAATCCTCCCGATCCAATCCTGCCACATATCTCAAGGCCTACGATGAAATACGTTATTTATTTGCCGACCAGCAAGCATCCAAACAAATGGGATTTACCCCTACTACATTTTCTTTTAATGCCGACGGTGGTCGATGTGATGAATGTAAAGGGGAGGGTTCAATTACGATCGAAATGCAATTTATGGCCGATATTACCATAGAGTGTGAGGCTTGTCATGGACAACGTTTCAAGCGGGAAGTGCTCGAAGTGAAGTATCATGGCATGTCAATAAGCGATGTTCTGAATATGACTGTTAACCAGGCTATAGAGTTTTTTGAAGAGCACTCGGGCACTACCGAGCGCCGTATAGTTAAACGTTTAAAGCCGTTGCAGGATGTCGGTTTAGGTTACATTAAGTTAGGGCAATCATCTTCGACGCTCTCAGGTGGCGAGAATCAACGCGTCAAGTTAGCTTATTATCTTTCTGATGATAAGATTGGCCAAACACTCTTTATTTTTGATGAACCGACTACGGGACTTCATTTTCATGATATAAATAAACTTCTTGATTCATTTAATCGTTTGATTGCCAATGGCCATACAGTAGTAATAATTGAACACAATATGGATGTTGTGAAATGTGCCGATCACATTATCGACATAGGACCAGAAGGAGGCAGCAAGGGTGGGGAAGTAGTTGCTTTCGGTACACCCGAAGAGGTTGTGAAG
>CANOKG010000214.1 GCA_947566655.1 uncultured Muribaculaceae bacterium
TTGGTGAATGAATGATTTATCGCCCTAATGTACGCGTTTTGATTTAATTACACAAATTTTATGTGTTTTTTTTGTTTGTAAATTAAATAGCAGACCCGGAAATGCGTGTCACTTTGTGTGAGAGGCGCAATTTCCGGGCCGTTGAGGGTTAATAATTGGGTCTTAAATCTATACTCTAAGCATTTTCTTGCTGAGCAGCTTCATCGATCTTCGACAGAGCAAAAGCGTAGGCGCCTGCCGATATAGCTTTGCTGGCACCAAGTTTGGAGAAAGTCACACCTATACGCTTCATGTCATCGTAGTTTACTGTCAGGTTGGTTCCGCGCACGTTTATTGTCTTACTGTTGCCTTTTGCAAACTGTTTGAATTCCTCCTCGTCGTCGAGGTTGAATACTTTCATTTGCACGCGTTTTACGCTGTCGTTGGTAAGTGTTTTGAAATCGTCGCGAAGTTCTTTCATAAGCGATGGCATTATCCAATGGCGGGCGGCTGTTATGCCACCACCTATTACAATGATACCATCGACTAATTGTGCTGCGATAGCCATAGCGTCACCTGCAATTTCGCCAAATTCGGCAAATGCCTTTTGGGCGGCGTCGCGGTCACCGGGGCGTGTGCCATCGGCAATCTCGCAAATATCTTTGGGTTCGAGGTTGTGGTTATAGTCTCCTGAGGCCTCAGCATATACGCGTTTTATAGCGCGAACGGCCACGCCCTCTTCAACGATGATACCTTTTTTTGTTTTGTGGGGCAGGCAGAAGGTTTCTATGCATGAGTTGTCACCACGGTTGAGTTGGTGGTTGATGACAACGCCAATTCCAAAGCCTGTGCCAAATGTGTAGCCTAAAAGGTTGTGGAAGCGTTTGTTGCTGCCGGTTTCGGCAAGTTTGCGGTTTATTTCGGGTAGTGCACCACACAGAGCCTCGCCATAGGCAAACAGATCGCCGTCGTTATTGATGAAAACGGGAATGCCAAATTCATTTTCGAGGAACGGGCCGAGAGCTACGCCTTCGCGAAACGATGGAAAGTTGGGCAGGTATCCACCTATAATGCCGTTAGGATAGTCGGCCGGGCCGGGAAAAGCAAAACTGATTGCGACGGGTTTCTCATCGAGCGAATCTATAACTTCCCTGAATCCCTTGACCATTGTATCGAGGCAAAGGTTGAGATCGTGGGCATTAGACGGGTATGTGATAGGTTTTGTGATGTATTCGCAGCCTCTCATGGCTCCGAATACCAAGTTTGTACCGCCTGCATCGAGGGTGATTACTATGCGGTTGTCGTGAATAAACATTTTAGTTGTAGGTATTATTTAAGTAAAAATCATTGAATATATTTTCAGAAACTAACCTTGACCATTATAGGGAAGTGGTCGGAGGGTACGCGTCCTTTGTAGGCCTGAAGCTTGAGTTCTTTAGGAAAGTCCCTGGCCTCATATTCGGTCTCTGTTTCTTCGGGTGTGCGGTATGAGTCGGTCAATACACCATATTTTTCAACCTTGATGTCATCGGTGACAAAGATATGGTCTATGCGGCTCTTGGTGTATCCATCGTTTTTATAGCTGTTGTAGGTGCCGTTAAGGGCATATACAAACTCGGCGATGGTGAATGAATCCTTAAGAAAATCTGATGATGCGAGAACCTGATACATGTCGTGGGTTTGGTCTACATTGAAGTCTCCTGTGAGGAATGTGGGCAGATCAAGGCCTATCTCTTTCATTTTCTTTTGAACGAGGAGTACGCTTTCAATGCGTGCACGTTTCCCTACGTGATCCTGATGGAGGTTGAAGAACTGAAAAATTTTTCCGGTTTCTCGATGACGAAATTTGCCCCATGAGCAGATTCTTACACACGCGGCGTCCCAACCCAATCCGGGGCGATCGGGTGTCTCTGACAGCCAGAAGTCACCATGGTCTATCAGCTCAAACTTGGTGGTGTCGTAGAAAATGGCCGAGTGTTCGCCTTTATCTTTACCGTCTTCGCGTGCTATACCGATGTAATCATATCCCGGCAGCAATGCTTTCAATTCTTCCAGTTGGCGTTTGTAGCCTTCTTGAGTACCGAAAATGTCAAACTCATGGAAGCGTATGAGTGAGGCGATGACCGGGCATCTGCGTGCCCAGCCGTCGCCATTGATAGAGTCTTGTTTGTTGAGTTGCCTTAGATTATAGGACGCTACATTAAAATGAGCTGTTCCGTTGCTGTCGGCACTCGCTGCAACTGTGCAGTTGATGAACAAGAGCACCAAAAGGTATTTGAAGTAAGAAATATTGATTTTCACAATCTTAAAATTAAAATCAAATAGAATTCAAGAGATCAACCTTACCTTCGTTGACGAGTTTTAGAATCAACTCGCCAAAGAGTGTGTTTTGCCAGGCAAACCACTCGCGCGTGAAATCTGTTGCGTCGTCTTTATTAAACGATTCGTGAATGAATCCGGTCTCGGCATCGGTATCGATGACCATTTTGATGCACTCGGCTATCTCTTTATCATCGGTGCTTGTGAATGCCTTCATCATAATGCTCATTGGCCATACCATGTCATATCCAATGTGTGGGCCACCTATGCCTTCTCCAACTTTGCCTTTGAAGAAGTAGGGGTTGGAGTCGCTCCACACAAAGCGGCGTGTGTTTTGATAAATCGGGTCATCGACAGGAACGTCACATAGATAAGGCAATGACAACAAGCTGGGAGCGTTGGAGTCGTCCATCAAGTGATAGTTGCCGAATCCATCAACTTCGAAGGCATAGATAGGACCAAACTTGGGATGATTGTAGACCGCGTATTCCTTCAATGCAGCCTGAACTTCGTTGGCGAGATTGCGGCATTGGTTACTGAGTTCTGTCTCGTGGTTAACCTCCGACAGGATTTCAGCGGCTTTGTTCAGAGATGACACCGCAAAAAAGTTGGATGGAACCAGAAATTGGAATGTAGTTGCATCATCGCTGGGACGGAAGGTTGATACAATCAATCCGCATGCTTTCACCGGAGCTCCTTTTCCGCCATTGTTTACGGTGTCGAGTGCTCGTTCGGTGCGGCGTTGGAAGCGGTAGGACCCGATGCCGTCCTTGCGCTGTTGTTCGGTAAATGTAGCGAGAGTGGCAGTTATTGCCTTGAGCCATGTTTCATCGAAGATAGAGGCGTCGCCGGTTACTTTCCAGTACTCGTAGGCGAGACGTATCGGGTAGCAGAGCGAGTCGATTTCCCATTTACGCTCGTGCACATTAGGATCCATGTCGGTAAGGTCGGTCATCCATTCACCTCCGGTAGGACCATCGTTGAAAGCATTGGCATAAGGATCGATGCAAATGAGTTTGAATTGCTGGCGAATCACACCTTCAACCATAGCTTTGAGCTTTTTGTCTTTGGGAGCTAGCGCAACGTAAGGCCATACTTGAGCACCTGAGTCGCGAAGCCACATGGCGTGAATGTCGCCGGTGTAGACAAATGTCTCGTTCTTCCCGTTCTCGTCCTGACGATAGTGAACTGTTGTGTCAATCGTGTTGGGGAAGCAGTTCTCAAACATCCAGGCCAACTTGGGATTGGTTAACAGTTTCTTTACGCGCTTTATTTCCTTTTCAACTGCGTCGGAGTGGAAAAGACGGTCTTTGAGCTCCGGACGGCAGGTGACTGTGTATCGATTTGCTACTGATGTATTGTCGGCGGCGCAGATACTGCTGTTGGCTGCCGATGCGCCCAACGAGGCTGTCGCCATCATCAAACTTGAAAGTGCAATTACAAGAGATTGTTTCATGATAGATGAATA
>CANOKG010000215.1 GCA_947566655.1 uncultured Muribaculaceae bacterium
ACCAAGAGCGGCGATCAATACATCAGCTCTACGAGTATAATCAGTAAGATTCTCTGTAGCGCTGTGACACACAGTTACAGTACCATCTCCTTTTCCTCCTGCCTGTGACTTCTGCATCAGAAGAGTAGCAACCGGCTTACCAACTATATTGCTTCGACCCAGAACGACGCAGTTTTTTCCTTTAACAGGAACATCGTAACGAGCCAAAAGCTCTATAATGCCGGCAGGAGTAGCCGAATGGAAGCATGGCAATCCTATAGCTTGACGTCCAACATTGATTGGATGAAAACCATCAACGTCTTTCCTGAAATCTATTGTTTCTATAACACGTTGTTCATTGATGTGCCGTGGCAATGGCAATTGCACTATGAAACCGTCTACATCACTGTCATTGTTAAGTTGAATGATAGTATCCAGCAAAACTTCCTCGGTAACATCATCTTCAAAACGAATTAATGTAGACTTGAACCCACAAACCTCACAAGCTTTTACTTTGTTTGCGACATAGGTCTCACTACCTCCATCATGACCTACCAATATGGCTGCAAGATGAGGACGACGCTGCCCTGCCGCAACCATCTGTTCAACTTCGCGAGCTATCTCCTGCTTTATGTCGTCCGACACTTTTTTCCCGTCAATCAATGTCATATTGTATATAAAGTTTTACTGTTATAAATCACTAAAGTCACTATCGTTAACAAATTTAACGCTTCATACCACGCATCGCACCCATTAGCTTCATGGGATTTTTAAGCTTGGTTACAGCCTTCATAGCCTTGCGAGTCTGCTCAAATTGATTAAGCAGGCGATTTACTTCCTGTATCGTAGTGCCCGATCCGGCTGCTATGCGCTTGCGGCGACTTGCCTGAATTATTTCAGGGTGACTACGCTCAGCCGGAGTCATTGAATAAATTATTGCCTCTATGCCCTTGAAAGCGTTGTCATCAATCTCAACATCTTTCAAAGCTTTGCCCATGCCCGGAATCATAGCTGCAAGATCTTTCAAGTTGCCCATCTTCTTTATCTGTTGAATCTGGGCCATAAAGTCATTGAAATCAAACTTATTCTTGCGTATTTTATCTTCAAGTTCCTTTGCCTTTTTCTCATCGTACACTTCCTGTGCACGTTCCACAAGCGAGACTATATCCCCCATGCCGAGAATACGATCGGCCATTCGGGCAGGATGGAACTGATCAAGGGCTTCGAGTTTTTCTCCGGTACCAACAAACTTGATAGGTTTGTTAACGACTGTTCTTATCGACAATGCGGCACCACCACGCGTATCACCATCAAGCTTAGTCAATACTACTCCATCAAAATCAAGACGATCGTTGAATTCTTTGGCCGTATTCACCGCATCCTGACCCGTCATCGAGTCAACGACAAATAAAATTTCGTTAGGTTTAATCGCCTTCTTGATAGCTGCGATCTCAGTCATCATTTGCTCGTCAACAGCAAGACGACCGGCCGTATCCACTATTACCAAATCAAGATTATTGGATTTGGCATATTTGATACCATTTTGGGCGATCTCGACCGGGTCCATGTTGCCGGGCTCGGAATATACCGGAGCCTCTATCTGACCTCCCAATACCTTAAGCTGATCAATCGCGGCAGGACGATAAACGTCACACGCAACTAACAGCGGACGGCGGTTTTTCTCCTTTTTCAACTTCAGTGCAAGCTTACCGGTAAGCGTTGTTTTACCCGAACCTTGAAGACCCGACATCAAAATCACTGTAGGATTCCCGCTGAGATTGATCGCCTGTGCTTCTCCACCCATCAACTGAGTGAGTTCATCGTGAACAATCTTAACCATCAACTCCTTAGGCTTGACAGCATTAATCACATTCTGTCCCATTGCCTTTGTCTTAACACTATCTATAAAGTTTTTGGCTACTTTATAGTTAACATCGGCATCGGTCAAGGCACGACGCACGTCCTTCAGGGTATCAGCTACGTTAATTTCGGTAATACGTCCCTCACCTTTCAAGATTTTAAAACTGCGCTCAAGTCGTTCGTTTAGATTTTCAAACATATAGATTTGGTGGATAAGATTAATCTGACTGAAAAAATTATATTAGGAATAATCCTTTATATTGTTCAAGTTAATTGATTTGTTAATGTATCGGGAAAGATAACTTTAGGCTTGAATCCTTTAGCCTCATCGGGAGTCATCAGGGCATAAGCCATAATAATGACTACATCACCGGGCTGTACTCGACGGGCAGCGGCTCCATTAAGGCAAATTACGCCCGAGCCAGGCTCTCCGGCAATAGTATAGGTATCCAACCGTTCACCATTATTATTATTAACAATGAAGACGCGTTCACCTTCTTGTATCCCGGCCGCCTCAAGCAATTGTGAATCGATTGTGATGCTGCCTATGTAGTCCAAACGGGCCTCTGTTACTGTAACTCGGTGAATCTTAGATTTTAATACTTGTATGAGCATCTCTTATTAGAGTATTTTATTGCTTAATGTACTTTATATTATCGATCAGGCGAACATCGCCACAATAAACTGTTATACACCCTACAGGTCCACAACTCCATGTTTCTACCGGTTGCATAGTCAACGGATGCACAATCTCGTAGTACTCGACTTTCATCTCATCTACTTTGTTTATCTCATCTATTACCCATTGTTTTACCTCAGCCACGGTATGGTCAGGCATCATCGATAGGCTTTCTTTCATGATAGAATGAATAGATGGAGCCAACTCACGCTGAGTTGGAGTGAGCCGCACATTACGGCTGCTTAACGCCAAGCCATCATCAGCCCGCTTAATCGGACAATCAACAATATCTATGTCAAAGTTTTCTATTTCTACCATGCGCTTTATAACAGCGATTTGTTGAAAATCTTTCTCTCCGAAGTAGGCACGGGTAGGTTGTACCATAGAGAAGAGCTTGCTGACAATTTGAGCCACACCGTTGAAATGTCCGGGTCTCATAGGTCCCTCCATTACGTTGGCGACCTCCCCCAAATCAAAAACTCGGGTATCGGGCTCGGGATAAATTTCTTTAACGTCGGGAATAAAAGCTATATCTACACCGACCGCTTCCAATTTTTCGCAATCAGCTTCCTCAGTGCGCGGATAGGTTGCAAGGTCTATTGCATTGTTAAATTGTGTAGGGTTAACAAACACACTCACAACCACAAAGTCGTTTTCACGTCGTGCCCGATCTACAAGTGATATATGTCCATCGTGAAGGGCACCCATCGTTGGCACCAATCCTATAGAGCGGCCTAAAGATTTCTCGCAGCCTACTCGATCTTTTAGTTGTTCAACTGTTCTTATTATTTCCATTACAGTGTCTAAACTATATTGGGGTTTAAACTCATTCAGTCGGCAAAATTACAAATTATATTAAACCTGCCCAACAGAAAACCCAAAAAGATTAAATTTGAACTATTTCTACATTCGCCGATCCTCTTCCACACTATTTATTCACGGCTCTTTCATTTAAAAAACGAATAAACACATAATACCCTTACCAGATTCAAAACGAGTCGGGTAAATTTTTGTGTGCTGAATATTAGGTTTTTATCTTTTGTCTGAAAGATGTAAAAATCTTATTTTTGTGATAGAAAGTGTAGTAGTCTGGTAATGCTCATTGATACATACCTCATAAGTTCTGCCAGGCCTTTTGCCTTGTCGGAGAGTTTCTTACGACGTCCT
>CANOKG010000216.1 GCA_947566655.1 uncultured Muribaculaceae bacterium
GTAGTTGTTGGAGCAGTTGGTCACGAGTGTGGGCATACCGTAGGTGTCGTGATAGGCACGCACGAAATGGTCGGACGATGCTTTTGAGGCCGAGTATGGCGAGTGGGGATTGTATTTTGTGGTCTCAAGGAAAAATTCCGAACCATAAGCCTCGTGTTCGCCGGACGATGCCTTGGTAGTGAAGGGTGCGGGGATGCCTTCGGGATTGGTCAGTTCGAGCGCGCCATATACTTCATCGGTCGATATGTGATAAAAAAGTTTTCCTTTGAAGCCTTCGGGCAGTGATTCCCAATATTCTTTGGCAGCTTGCAACAGGGCGAGTGTACCCATGACGTTGGTGCGTGCAAATGTGAAGGGGTCTTTGATTGAACGGTCGACGTGGCTCTCGGCTGCGAGATGGATGATGCCGTCGATCTCATGCGTGGTTATGATGCGGCGCATCTCATCGAGATCTGCTATGTCGGCTCGGACAAATGCGTAGTTGGGCTTGTCCTCTATGTCCTTGAGGTTGGCGAGGTTGCCGGCATAGGTGAGTTTGTCGAGGTTGACTATGTTGTAGTCGGGGTATTTGTTGACAAACAGGCGTACTACGTGTGAGCCGATGAATCCGGCTCCGCCGGTGATGAGTATGTTACGCTTCATTTGCTTTCAGATTATTGATACATGTTTTGAGGGAGTCGGTCCAGTAGGGGACTCTGAGGCCGAATGTCTCTTTGAATTTAGTCTTGTCTAGCACAGAGTAGGATGGGCGGATGACTTTTGAGGGGAACTCGGACGAATGGCAGGGCTGGATGTCGCAAAGGTCATTGCCGGCAATACCGGCTATCATCTTTGTGAAGTCAAACCATGAGCATACGCCCTCGTTGGAGTAATGATAGATGCCCTCGTTGCCTGCATATTCGCCACGGTTGATGATGTTGACGATGGTGTCGGCGAGATCCTGTGCATAAGTCGGGGTGCCGGCCTGGTCGAATACCACTTTCAGTTGGGGCTTGGTGGAGGTTAGGGTGAGCATGGTCTTGACAAAATTTTTGCCATATTCGGAGTAGAGCCATGCTGTGCGGAAAATCAGGGCTTTGCAACCTACGGCTGCGATCCCCTGCTCGCCATGGAGCTTGGTGAGACCATACACACCGGTTGGGTTGGCCGGTTCATCCTCGCCGCGTGGGGTGTTGCTGGCATTGCCCCCGAATACGTAGTCGGTCGAGACGTGTATGAGTGTGCCGTCGTTGGATTTGATGGCTTCGGCAAGGTTGCGCACGGCTCCGGCATTGAGCAACTCGGCAAACCCGGCGTCGTCTTCGGCCTTGTCGACGTTGGTGTAGGCGGCGCAGTTGATGATTATATCTATGTCGTTGTCCTTGACCATGCGGGCCACGGCTTCGGCATTGGTTATGTCAAGCTCGGCCACATCGGTGAAGATGTAGTTGTCTCTGGAGTCTTTCGAGGCGTTGCGGATGCAGTTGCCGAGCTGTCCGTTGGCCCCGGTTACGAGAATGTTCATTCGGCGTAAAGGTCTATATTAAAGTCAAACGGAGTATCGAAATCTTTCAGAAGAGGATGTCTGGTGTCTTTATCCGAGAGGATGGCGTCGGTGGGATCGAGATGCCAGTCGATGCCGAGCGATGTGTCGAGGATGGAGATGCCACCGTCGGCCTCGGGATGATAGTAGTCGTCACACTTGTATTGGAACACGGCGATATCCGACAGCACCGCGAAGCCGTGGGCAAACCCGCGAGGCACGAAGAACTGGCGGTGGTTGTCCTCAGTGAGTTCTACGGCCACGTATCTGCCGAATGTAGGCGAGCCTTTGCGAATGTCGACGGCCACATCGAGCACCGCGCCTTTGACGCAGCGCACGAGTTTTGACTGCGTGAAAGGTGGACGCTGGAAGTGCAGCCCGCGCATCACTCCGCGCGTGGAGCACGACTCGTTGTCCTGAACGAAATTGACCGAGCGAACCTTTTCGTCAAATTCGCGTTTGGAATAACTTTCAAAAAAATATCCGCGGGCGTCCTTGAAAATACGCGGTTCAATGATTACGACACCCTCTATATCAGTCTTGATTACTTCCATGAATCGGTGGGGAGTTTAGTCGAGATTTGCGTTGTTGGTACGGTCGAGCTCGTCGATGACCTTCATGAGATACTGTCCGTATTGATTTTTGAGCATCGGTTTGGCAAGTTCAATCATCTTCTCGCGTGTGATCCATCCCTGACGGTAGGCTATGCCCTCAAGGCATGCGATTTTGAGGCCTTGACGCTTTTCAAGCACCTCGACATATATGGATGCTTCAGCCAAAGAGTCGTGTGTGCCGGTGTCAAGCCAAGCAAAGCCGCGAGGCAGAGTCTGGACTTTCAGTTCACCGTCTTTCAGAAACTCTTGATTAACAGTCGTGATTTCCAACTCTCCACGAGCGGAGGGCTTAATTCGGGTAGCGACATCAACCACCTTGTTAGGATAGAAGTAGAGTCCTACAACCGCATAGTTGCTTTTGGGATTTTCTGGTTTCTCCTCGATAGACAGGCAGTTGCCCTCCTTGTCAAATTCGGCCACACCATACCGCTCAGGATCATTAACCCAATAGCCGAACACGGTGGCTTTGCCATCTTTTTCAGCAGCATCCACCGATCGTTTCAGGACCTCAGAGAATCCTGCTCCATGGAATATATTGTCGCCGAGGACAAGGCAAACTGAATCATCGCCAACAAACTCCTTGCCGATTAACACCGTAATCCGAGCCGTCGCCAAGAAGGCGCTTGAATCCCGTCAGATCATTTGGCGTGGAAATGATAAGAATGTCCCGTATTCCTGCAAGCATTAATGTGGAAATCGGGTAATAAACCATAGGTTTATCAAACACAGGAAGCAGCTGCTTAGAGACTCCCTTAGTGATAGGATACAATCTTGTGCCGGATCCGCCGGCGAGAACTATACCTTTCATAAAATATGGGTTAAATAAATTCTTAAAGTATGTTTGATCAAGAGAATTTAATGTCGCCACACGATAAGTAGCATTTCCTTAATTTGAGTTATATTGAGTAGGTGTTATATAGTATTGATTTTTAACGACGCTTTGTTAATTCATCAACGTCATATTGATTATATTTCAAAAAGATTAAACCTATATCAAAAGTAATCAGTAACATTCTATCATAATAATAGCATCTGAGATTTTCAGAGGAGTTCCTAATTTCTTGATTACTGATATATTGCCACTGCGTGTCTTGCGTGAGTGTTATTATAAAAATAATTCCACCTGATGTTTAAGTCACATAATTATGCGCTATGCTTTTGCATTACGCATAAACTTTTGTATTTGATGAATCAATGAAATGACTTTATTAAGGATTAATTGAAATGATAAGGACTGATACCTAAGAGTCATTTGTGGATTTATGACAATCCGTGTAAACCCTCGTTCTGCGGCCTGTCTATTTAAAGAGAAATGTTCACATCTTACTTCTACCCGAGAATCAAGGTTGTTAACAACGTTGTATCTCAATCCAGCTATTGCTTCGAATTTATATATGGTTAAACCTCCAAAAGCTGAATCAACAGGATATAAGCTCCGATTATGCTTAAAATATTTAGCAATATCGAGAGACTGATCATATATAAATTTTTCGTTCTGAGGAAGAGCGCTTTCTCCTAACAATGTTAGTGCGTAAGTGTCATGATAT
>CANOKG010000217.1 GCA_947566655.1 uncultured Muribaculaceae bacterium
TCCATCTTCACGCTGTGAGTCGCGCATGTCACCCATCCATTTACGGTAGAATGCCTGTACATCGGCATTGTAGGAGGCTGCCATTGAGAATACATGAGTGTCGGCGGTCCAACCGAGACGTTCGTCACGTTGCGGACAGTCGGTAGGAACGCTGAGGAAGTTGCTGCGTTGCCCCCAGATTATGTTGCTACTCAGCTGGTTGACGGCATCATGATCGACTTTTAGGGATGAGCCTTCTTCAGTCTCTGAACCTACGACCTGCCCTATGAGGGAGTTTACGGTAATGTCGGCCGTTGCGGTAATTTCACAGTAGCGGAAACCATAGAAGGTTGTTGATGGATGATATTCCTCGCCGGCTTCGTCACCATTCATGATATATTTCAAAAGACACTTGGCATTGCGCAGGTTGATGGTGTAAAGGCTGCCTCCAGGCCCGTCATCACCACGTGAGGCATCGCCCTTGTCATTTAGCATCTCACTGAAGCGCATGTTTATGATAGTCCCGCTGTTACCCTTAACCGAGAAGTGTACCCAGCCTGCGAAGTTCTGGCCAAGGTCAAAGATTGCGGTCTGGCCTTTCTTTAGATTGAAAGCCTGGTTACCTGTTGTTGAAACCACATTGATCTCACCATAGGTAGTGCCTGTGGATTTTACACCTTCATATATTGTAATTGTTTTAGGATAGAGAGTAAGGTTCTCCCGTATACGCACAGCCGGTCCCTCGTAGGCTTTGATCTCGCCTTTAAACTGGTTGTCGATACTTGCTTTATTCCATTCCGAGTCATCATAACCCGGTGTTGCCCAGCCATCGGCACGACGGGCATCATAAGTCTCTCCATGATAGATATCACCTCGTTTTATGGGGCCATTCATAGAGATTTTCCAGGAATTGTCGCTGACAATTGTTACCGTAGATCCATCAGAAAGATCCACAACGAGTTTGCCGATAAAGGCAAGTTCCGGAGCTCCATATACACCGTGGGCTATATCTCCGCCCCACCATCCGCTAGAAATCTGTTCGCCGATGGCGTTATCGCCCTCATTGAGGAGTTTTGTCACATCATGAGTCATGTAGAACACAGTCTTGCGGTAGTCGGTCCAACCGGGCATCAGTTCATCATATACCACTGAACCATCTTCATTGGTGGTACCCACGCGCTCTCCATTTATGAATACGTTATAATTTCCAAGAGCTGAGGTATAAAGCTTTGCACTGACAACTTTTGATGCGAGATTGAATTGCTTGCGGAATATGGGAGTCCCGTTGGAGCTGTTCTCCAGGATGCGTGTCTCTCCATTGCGCGAGTACATGTAGAGCTTGTGGTCGTTACCAACAAGAGCAATCTCTGCATCATCAAACTCATTGCTGTCACCCTCAAAATCCTCGTCCATCAAAATGCTCTTGGTCCCATCGGGATTATAGACAGTTACCTTCACATTGTCCCAGTAGGCGCGTTCATTCTCGTTGCCACCTGTGTTGGACCTGAATCCTATCTTGCGTAGCTTCAGTGTGCCTGAGGTGTCTTTGAACGTGTCTACAACATAATCGTCAATACTGGTGGTTATCAAGTTACCCTGTATCTCAATCTTGACATGGTGTTCCTTATTGAGTAAGTCGGCCTTGGTGAAGTTTGTAAACTCTGTGTCGCTATAGGATGGAGAGGTGCTTCCGGCATATACATGACGGCGAATGCAAGGATTGGGGTGATTTACAGTGTTGATTGCCCACATGTGATAGTTCACTGAACCTGCCCAGTTGAATATCAAGGCGGCATTATCCCTAAGAAGTGTCATGTCGGCCTCGATAGTGTAGTGCAGGTCGGGATCTAATGTCGAGTTGTCGACAGCCCATGCATAGACATCGCTGTAACTGCCCACGCGGAGGCGACCGTCGATTGCATCTCCATCAGAGAATTGAATGGCTCCGGGATTGTCAAAGTTCTCGCTGAAGAGTAAGTTATCGTTGTCATCGCGGGTTTCGAAGTTGTCGTAGAATGAGCGCTCGTAGGTGCGGGTCGCTTTTTCGCCTACGTCAGCGCGTATGCCGATGCGTCCATAGGCAAATTCACCGTTACGTTCGTCAATAAGCACATTATTCAGATAGGTTGATGCCTTTTTACCATCGTTGGTGATCTCGATTCTAAGGTTATATTCTCGACCCTGTGTCAAACTTACTTTGTTTTTCAGCGGAATCTCTGCAAGGCATGATGCACCACCGTTCCAGCGGTGTGGGCGGAACATAGGCTCATCTTTTTCAATATTGAATTGCCACATATAGTAGTGAGAGTTGTCAATGCCGGCGAAGCATATTCCTGCCGCAACCTGGTCTATGTTGAATTTTCCTTCAACAGTGTAGTTCTTTATCGATTCATCGGGTTGGAAATTCTGTTGCCATGCATAACGCACACCTTCCACGCGCAACTGTTTGTTAACAATCGTGCCGTTGTCAAAATTATCGCGGTTTTCAAAATGATCTTCAAAAAGAGTCTTGCCTTCTGAGCTTACACGGAAATCATCATAATAGGCTATTTCGGCATAACGGGTTGCTGTCTCGGCCATGCAGGCGCGTACGCCCATGTCTCCGTAGGGAAACGATCCCGTGCGTGAGTCAATAAGTTTGCCATCAAGGTAGGTGTTGGCTGTTTTGCCATCATCGGTCACCTCAATGTGCATGTGGTATACTTTGTTGGGCTCAAGATTAACATCGATTTCGTCAAGACAGGCTGCGCTGCCTCCGCTCCAGCGGTGAGGGCGAAACTTAGAGGGTGAGCGCTCGGTGTTGAACTGCCACATGTAATAGTTATTGTGGTCAACGGCTCCCCATATTATACCTGCGGCGATACGTTCAATCTCGAAATCGGCATCAACTGTATAATTTTTTATTTCGGCCGGATTAAAAGGTTTGTCAGAATCGGTTGACGAGGACGGGGTCACCGTGGCGTTAATCCATTTTGCATTGCTCCATCCCGTTCCCATCAAACCGGTCTCGAAGCTGGCCACTTCGGTGCTGGAGGCCGATTCTCCAGTGTTATCCTTGACTGAGACACTCCAATAATAGCGTGTTGAGGGCTGTGGTGTGAACCCAATGGCCTTTACAGAGGCAGATTCTGATGAGTTGATGATGCCCGAATCCCACACTACATTAGACATGTTTTTGTCTGAAGCTATGGTAATCTGGTAGGTCGTTTGGAGTACGCCGCGTTTCTCTGATGACAGGTTCCAACTGAAAATAGGAGATTCGATGTCGATGCCTGTCGGGTTTTTCAGGTGTTCTGTGCGCAGATTCTCAACATTGAGAGCCTGTGTGGAAATGGCTGAACATACAGCTATTCCCAAAGTTAACATTTTTATAAATTTCATTTCCAATCATTTTTTTTCTGTTATTGACAATAGATTATCACTGACAAGTCATAGTAGGTCGGGGGCGGCTCTTACAGTTCCTGATCCACCCGCTAACAGAAGGCTTGACAAGCCCTTGGTACCGAAGTCGAAATTTTTCATGAATTATGGGTTATAATGTTGGTTCTATCTTTTCTCCTGATCATGACACTTGTTAATGTAAAATTATATATTTGAGATAATTATGAGGTGTTGTTTTTTGCCAGAACTGTATGTGTGCCAATAATCACACTTATTTGGCAAAGATGGGAGGTGCATTGGTAGACGT
>CANOKG010000218.1 GCA_947566655.1 uncultured Muribaculaceae bacterium
GCTCACCTGAAGCTCAGATAGCATTATTCTCAGTCCGTATTGCTCATTTGACTGAACACCTTAAGTCAAATCACAAAGATTATACAACAGCTCGTGCTCTTAAGGCTCTTGTAGGTAAGCGTCGTCGCCTTCTCGACTATCTCGTAAAGAAGGACATCAACCGCTACCGTGCAATCATCGCCCAAAAAGAGCTTGGTATCCGCAAGTAATTGCAACGATATCAACAAAACCTACAAAGTCGGCTACCCTACTCCAAGGGTGGCCGGCTTTTTTATCAAAAGGAGTTAGGCGGCCCGGTTGCGAAAAAAAGAAACAAAAGGACAAAAGAGACAGAAGAATTTTAGCCAGTAGAAGCAACGGAGTCCTAAAGCTGATGACATTCCTTTTCACTATATTCATGTCGAATCTATAACATAGAAAAAATTCCTTTTGTTGATTTTGCCCCTTTTGTCCTTTTGTTTCCCTCCTTTTGTTTCTTTTGGCGACAGCCGAGGATGGCTCTAAAACCAAATGTGTGTTAAAAGTAAACACACTCTTTCATTTATTTGATTGATTAATATTATCTTTGTATGTTAATCGACTTTTTTGTTTATTCATTAGACATTATACTTGTGAAATTTAAGTTTTTATCTATTTTTATCATATTGTTGGCGGTTGCTTTTGTGGCATTTGCCAAGGGTAATGATAATGTTGCCGAAGAGGTGGCATGGATGGTAGGCGATCAACCTATCTATAAATCGGAAATTGAGGAGCAGTACCAACAGATGCTTTATGAGGGAACGCGAATCAACGGTGACCCCTACTGTGTCATACCTGAATTGATTGCCGTACAGAAGCTCTTCCTGCATCAGGCCGACATAGATACTGTGGAAGTATCGGAGCCGATGGTTCAGAGCCAGGTGGACAATTATATCAGCAACCTGCTGCAACACATTGGTTCGAAGGAGAAAGTCGAGGAATACTTACGCAAACCGCTGCCCGAGATTCGCGAAGGATTGACCGAACAGATTCGTAACGGCGAGCGCATACGTCAGGTTCAAGACGGACTGACCAAATCGGTCAAGGCGACTCCGAGCGACATACGCCGCTACTTCAACAAACTCGAGCAGGACAGCATTCCCAACGTACCGTTGCAGGTAGAGGTGCAGATTGTTTCTATCAATCCCACGATTCCACGCCAGGAGATAGAAGACGTGAAAGCCCGACTCAGAGACTACTCTGACCGTGTTAACCGTGGTGAGAGCCAATTCTCAACACTTGCCATCATGTACTCGGAAGATCCGGGATCGTCGTCGCGTGGTGGTGAGCTTGGCTTTGCCGGACGTTCGACTTTCGACCCGGAATTTGCAGCTGTCGCATTCAACCTCAACGACACAAAGAAAGTATCGAAAATCGTTGAGTCACAATTTGGCTTCCATATTATTCAGCTGATCGAGAAACGAGGTGACCGTGTAAACGTGCGCCACATTTTGCTGAAGCCGAAAGTATCGTCGACCGATTTGGAAAAGGCGATAGAGCGATATGACTCGGTTTATCAGGATCTTAAAGAAGGAAAATTCACCTTTGAAGAGGTTACCCCCTATATCTCACAAGACAAAGACACCCGCAACAACCGCGGTGTCATGATCAACGACCACACCGGGACCACAAAGTTTGAGATGGCACAACTGCCTCAGGAAGTTGCTATCGTTGTAAACGAGATGGAGGTAGGCGACATTTCGAAGCCGTTTATAATGAAAGATCCCAAACGTGACCGCGACATAGTAGCGATGGTGAAACTGACCTCACGCACACCGGCCCACCGTGCCAACATAAGCGATGACTATCAGCTTATAAAAGGAATGTATGAAGCGAGCCGCAAGCAAGAGATCCTGAAGGAATGGATTGAAAAGAAAATCAAAAACACCTATGTGAGAATTGAAGAAGGCTGGAACGAATGTGAATTTGAGCATGAAGGCTGGATGAAGACACGTAAGTGATTTCGGGTATATATTTCTGCATTAATGAAGAAAAACAACCGGTTAAAAAACAAATCGAAGCACGGGGGCTTGAGAAGCATCCTGTGCTTTGTTGCTGTTTGCATTGTCGGTGCTATCATAGGCCAGGTGAACACTACGGCCGGCAGCGATGATGTCTCGGTTAAACCGGTCATACCCACAGCCGACCGTTATGAAAAGGGCCGATTGTTCCTTGAAAGGGCCGATCGGCTCGTGAAGCCAAGTGCCAATGTAGAGTATCAGGTAGTGACGGGAGATGTAAAATTCAGACGCGGAGACATGTACATGTTCTGTGACAGCGCACATTTCTACGACCAGCAAGGTTCGCTCGAAGCGTTTGGCAACGTAAGGATGGAACAGGGTGACACACTGTTTGTGTATGCCGACATGTTGGAATATGTTGACAGCACCGAGTTGGCCACTCTATATGCCGACCCCGGCAAGAAGGTGCGCCTTATAAACCGCGATGTTGAATTGCGCACCGATATTTTCAACTACGACATGGCGATAGAGCTTGGCTACTATGAGGTAGGCGGGGAACTTATCGACAATGCCAACCGGCTGACATCGCTCTATGGAGAATATGCTCCAAGTTCGAAAGATGCGATTTTCCGCACAAATGTCCATCTTAACAGTCTGTCAAACAAAGATACACTCAATATCTACACCCCCTATCTGCACTACAACACCGACAGCCACGTGGCCGATCTGAGTGAAGAGTCGACTATCGTGAGCAAAGATGGAACTATCTACACCGACAGCGGCTCATACAATACAGAGTCGACAGTCGCACTGCTCTACCTGCGCTCCTTAGTGGTAACCAAAACAGGCAAGACACTGACCGGTGACACGCTATTCTATGACAACAAAACCGGATTTGGCGAAGCATGGGGCAACATGGTGCTGAACGACACGGTTAACAAATCGAAACTATTAGGTGACTACGGTTTCTACAACGAATTGACCGACAGCGCCTTTGTCACAGGACATGCACTCGCGGTAGACTATTCGTCGGTCGACTCGTTATCGCTCCATGGTGATACGATAAAAGCCTACACGTATATCACCAAGAAACTCGTACCGATTATAGAACCTGTCGACACGCTGAAACCTATAGATCTTGGTATTTTAGGATCCGATTCTATAGCTACCGATTCGATCGGAACTGCACTGCCGGCCAACGGCTTGACTATAGTCGATTCATTGTCAACAGAATTACCCCAGGCCGATTCTCTTGTCATTGAACGGCCTGACGCAGATTCACCGATGAATATAATCACTATGCCCGATTCCATACCGGCCGATACCATAATGCCAATGACTCAGGCTATTGATTTCATACTGCCCGACAGCCTATCGACCGCAATAGAGACAAGCGATACGACCCTGATGGTATCTAAATTGGAGCCAGGTAAATTACATGACTTATCGGAGCCGGCCCTCTCTGACTCAGTGACCGGCCAACCCATCGGCGAGGAATGGCGAGAGCCACAGGTGCCGATGATGGAGATAACCGACACTACACACCATATTGTGGCATATCCTAACGTAAGATTCTTTCGCAGTGATCTTCAGGGAGTTTGTGACTCCATGATATTCATTCAGAAAGACTCCATTCTCTACATGCACCGTGACCCAATTGTGTGGAATGTAGACCGCCAAATGTC
>CANOKG010000219.1 GCA_947566655.1 uncultured Muribaculaceae bacterium
GACCTCCGGGTTATGAATCCGACGCTCTAACCAACTGAGCTATCCCGCCGTTTTACGGGTGCAAAGATAGTTCAAGTTTTTTAATTGGCCAAACTTTTTGTGGCTTTTTTTTGAGCTTCTTTAAATTTTACCCCGGAATATTGTTTCGCTTTATAGTCTGAAGTGTCTGTCTATTAGTATTTTACAGTTATGTCGGCAATCGTTGGCATGTGGTAGCTGGCTGCTGTGGGACGCACGTAAGATTCACGCTTTACCACCTTGTCGGCCGGATAGTTCAACAGGTAATCGATCTTGCGGTCGGGCACCGGTGCCGGGAATGTTACTTCGTCGGTGCTCAGTTCGCCAAATCGGCCACGCATCGTTTCCCATGGTTTGCTCTTGGGGGTGTCGTTAAGACCGGCTCCGAGCACTGCCGGAATGTCGGCATCACGAAGATAGCGGGTGATATATTCGGCCTGATGTTGGCGTGTGACATCGTTTTCCTCGCTCATTGAGGCTGATGCGACGTTGAATTTGATTGCATTACCAAGATCGTAGGTGCAAACTATAGCCTTGCACGGTGTATCGCGGAACTGGTTGGGCAGGTCAAGATTCTTAACCTCAGTGGGTGTGGTGCGCGACATCACAGCTACTCCGGTCTTGTTGTTGGCGTTGAAGTAGATATACATTCCGCTTATTTCAGCGAGTTTATTAATCTCGGGTGTGGTTTTAAGACCTTGTAATGTGACAAAATCGGGGTGCTCTGCACGAATTATGGCTGCTGCGGCTTCGAGCGATTCGGCACCCTCGAGATTGAAGTCCATAACACGAACATCCTTGCTCGATGGTGTCTCGTTCAGCAGCTTGATGCAGAGCTCGGGAGTATCGGTCGTAATGTAGTCAACATCTTGATCGATGAAGTATTGTGTGATTTCGGGTGTTGAAACTGTCCACACGTTGATGGGCATTCCGAGACGTTTGAACTCGGGTATGAAATCAGTGTTCTTGTAGAACACGTCATAGTGAAAATCGGGGCCTGAGCTACCCATTTCAACGAGTTCCTGAGGCGTCTTGCCGCTAAGAAAATAGTGGGGCACGCCATATTTTCCAAGCTCCTCGTGGGCCGTGGGCGAGAAAGTGATGTAGATGGTACGGTCGGCAAGTCCACGGTCATTGATCATTTCGATCGATTTTTTTACGCAAAGTGCTTCACGCTCGGTGTTTACGTGCCATTTAATCTCGTAGACGAGACCTATGTTAAGATCTTTGGCTGCATCGAGATATTCTTCGACGGTACGTATCGGTTCGCCGTTGGCAAGTTTTACATTTTGGCGCAGAACAGTCGACGGGGTGTCGGGAATCATGTAGCCGTCAACAACGGGGTCGTGGTTGACCATAAGCACATCATCGCTTGCAATCCACACGTCAAACTCAGCCATATCGGCACCGATTGAATCGGCCTTGATAAGCGCGCGGAGTGAGTTTTGAGCCGATCCGGCTGTTTTCCAGTAACCGCGGTGAGCAACTACCTTGGGTCGGGCAGCTTGTACACATAGGCTTGCCACCAAGGTTAGAATCGAAAATAATAGAATCTTTTTCATGTGTATGATATAATGTGTAAGTTAGTTATCGTTAGTCATTTCTGTTCAGCATTCATAGAATGTGCTGAATGCCTTGATTATGTAGGCATGGTCGATTACCGATGATGTCTCCCTCACCGAATGCATCGCCCATTGAGCCGCACCCATGTCAACGCCTCTCAGCTCTAACTGTGATGTCAGGATGTTTCCCAAAGTTGAACCTCCGGCTACATCGCTGTGGTTTACGAAGTATTGATAGGGTACACCAGCCTTCTGGCACACGGAGATGAACACAGCCGACGACTCGGCATCGGTCATATACTTGCAGTTGGCGTTTATCTTTATCACCGGGCCTCCTCCAAGCACAGGATGATTGGTCGGGTCCTGTTTTTCTACATAGTTGGGATGTGTGCCGTGGGCATTGTCGGCCGATACCATAAACGATGCGTCTATGGCTCTCACCAATGTCTCGCTGTCACCGTCCAAGGCCTTGTTGATGCGGGTGAGCAGATTGTAGAGTAGGGGAGATGCGGCACCCTGTTTGGTCCCGCTTCCGGTTTCTTCGTTATCAAAGATGGCCATTATGCGTGTCATCGTGCAATCGCTTCCGGCTGTTTCTGTCAATGCTGTCAACGCTGCGTGAACCATTGAGAGGTCATCAATGCGCCCCGAGGTCATGAATTCTCCGTTTACGCCTACACGACATGCCTTGGTGGTGTCATAAAGTGACAGATCGCAGTCAATTATATCTTCCTTGTTTACGCCCATCTCTGTAGCTACAAGATTGAGAACAAAATCGTTGGCCTCTATCCGGTCTTGTAATATCGCCATAACTGGCAGCATGTCCTTCTGGCGCGAAAGCTTGTTGCCGTCGTTTACAGCGCGGTTATAGTGTATTGCCAAGTGGGGAATGGTGAGAACTGGGCGATCGATTTTTACCGCTTTGACAATCGGTTTAAGTATATCATCACCCTTTAAAACAACTTTACCGGCTATCGACAGTGGGCGGTCAAACCATGTATATAGAATCGGTCCTCCATACACTTCGGTATTGAGTCGCAACACATTGCCGTCTTTCACTTCCTCTGGATGGGGCTTGATACGGAAACCGGGAGAGTCGCTATGGGCGGCTATTATCTTGTATCCTGCTGCGGCATCACCGGTACCTACTACAAAGGCCACCACAGCTGTGCTGTTTTTGGTGATATAGTAGCGTCCGCCTTTTCGCAGATTCCAGGCGGCGCTGATTTCGAGCCGCTCAAATCCGTAGGCTTCAAGCTCTTTAACGGCCGTTTTTACTGCCCACACGTTGCAGACGCTGTTGTCGAGAAACGACATCAGTGATTCGGCTCTCTTGTTAACAATTTCAGTATCTATCATTATTTAATTTTATTATAAAGTTTGGTAAAGCCTATTCTGTTGTTCTTGGAAGATATTGCGCGTCAATCTACTTCGGGGCAGTCGGGCTCCGGCTCGTCGACCGATCTGACTTCGGCTGCTGCGTCTGTAATAATGCCGGTAGGTACGGCGGTTTCTTCTGTCCGGTTTTCCTCGGTCTCTTCAGTAAGCTCTGACGTCTCTTCTATCAAGGCTTCTGACGATGTTGCGGGACGCGGGAACAGATCGTCATGTCCCAGTGGGCGACGGTCACCGTCCCATCTGAAATCTTTCAGGAACAATATGGAACGTTTGGCAAGATAGAGAGGCGTGATTACTTCGGAACTCTGTGGCCACATTTTCAATTTTTCGATTTGGCCTTTGTTGAAATCGGCTGCCAATTCGCTGCTCTCAGCACTCGCTACTTTATTGTAGGTCGAATCTTCTTCCATAGGGTAGAAGATAAGCATCACGTTGCCGCTTACATCAAGGTGACGTAGGGTGCGGTCGGCGAGATAGGCTGTTAGTTTGCGACCCGACATTTGGTTGTAGTAGCCTTCTTCGAGCATCTCGGCCATGAAGGCATTGGAGGGGATATCGACACGGTCGGCTGTAGAGTCGTTCATGTGTACGGCAATAACGCTGCCCCACAATTTGCGGTCTAAAATACACACAAAATGGTCCCGGGGCAAGTATAGA
>CANOKG010000220.1 GCA_947566655.1 uncultured Muribaculaceae bacterium
AACTAATACTTTAAAATCCTTCATTCGATAATATAATCATTTTAGTGTGTTAAAAGTAAACAGACTCTTAGTCATCAATATAGATTCCTATTGTTTTGCTTCCCAGCCTAATGCCGAGGCTCCCAAAACAGCGGCATCGGCTTCCTTAAGTTCTGAAAGCAGTATTTTGACCTTACCTTTGTGGATAGGCATGTTGTTGGCTTCAAATGACTCACGCAAGGGGCGCATCAACATTTCTCCACTCTTGGCCAATCCTCCAAATATAATGATAGCCTGAGGCGAAGTAAATGAAACAAATTCTGCCAACATCTCACCAAGAACCTTCCCTGTAAACTCAAACACATCTTTAGCCATCTTATCACCGGCTACAGCTGCATCATAAATATCTTTTGATGTTAAATCGTGGCGATCTCGCAGTATAGTCTGCTCATCCGGGCGGGCTTCCAAAAACTCGTAGGCAGTTCTCACCACTCCGGTTGCCGAACAATAAGTCTCCAGACAGCCATGACGGCCACATCCACACAATCGGCCATTGCGACGGGCGGTAAGATGCCCCAATTCCCCTGCCATACCATCAAAACCATATACCATTGAGCCGTTGCACACAACTCCACCCCCAACACCGGTTCCGAGAGTAATCATGATGAAATCTTTCATTCCACGGGCAGCTCCATAGGTCATCTCACCGATAGCTGCGGCATTGGCATCATTGGTGATAGTCACCGGTATACCAAATTTATCAGACAGCATACGGGCCAATGGCAACTCTCCCTTCCATATCAAGTTAGGAGCATGCTCGATATTACCGGTATAGTAGTTGGCATTAGGTGCACCAACACCAATACCGTAAACTTGATCGGTTGCACCATGACTTTTGAGCATAGTCATGATTGCCTCATACAGAGCATCCACATACTCCTCGAAACGAGGAAAAATAGCGGTCTTGATAGAACCTGATGTCACCACTGTTCCACGAACATCGACCAGTCCATAAACGGTGTTTGTACCGCCTATATCTACACCTACTACATATTGTTTTTCCATTGTTAAAGATTTAATTAGGTTATAAGTGTTTATTTACACTCACAAAGTTATACAATTCCATCAGCATTGCAAACCAATTTTTAAAGACCGATACACAATGAACCAATCTTATACCGGAAATGTTTATACATAAAACTATTTAACTATGAGTAAATCAGTAGAAAAAACATTGATAGACCGACGTAGCATCAGACGTTATGAACGTGATGCTATAAGCAACGATGACATGCAATTTATCTATGACGCAATACGCAATACTCCCACGAGTTACAATGGACAACAGTATAGCGTGATAGATATTGACGACCCGGTACTGAAAGAACAGATATATGAAATTACCGGTCAAAAACAAATCAAAACCTGCAACCATTTCTTAGTCTTTTTGGCCGACTACAACAAAATTCAAATCATTGGCAAAGCCAAAGGCATTGACAAGATTCCATTTGCAGGCACTGTCGATGGTCTTATTGTTGGTATCATAGATGCATCACTCGCAATGATGAGCGCGCTTGTGGCTGCAGAGAGCCGGGGTCTCGGAACTTGCTGCATAGGCTACACCCGAACGGCATCACCTGCCAAACTCAACGAATTGTTGCGTCTGCCACAAGGTGTCGCAATTGTATGTGGACTCGCTATTGGCATTCCTCGCGAAATACCCGATCTTAAGCCAAAGCAACCACAATCTCTCATAATACACCACAATCTCTATCGCCGTGACGACATGCTGCGTGAGCTCGTGGAATATGATCGTGAAATAACAATTTATAACGAGACCCGCTCGGGCAACAAAAGTGATAACGACTGGGCCAAGCACATCATAAGTTACTACACAGAGGGCGAAAACTACCACATGGGCAACGCCCTGCAAAAACAGTCTTTCCTAACCCACGACTAAGGATGGAACGTAATGAAAGTGTTTTGAGATGTATAAATACTTTTTGTTCATTTTGTCACTTTTGTCCTTTTGTCCTTTTGTATCACCCCAAATTCATCTTAGTTGCTGTCGGTATTCAGTATGTTGATATCGACCGGACCGTCTATGCCTGGTACCGACCCGCGGTGTCTGCTCCACTGCAGCCCGGTTGTTTCCCTGATAGTCCTGCATATACACATGTATATCCATTGATGATATGTAACCCCATGGCATGTGCAGAAATAGAACATTGTTTATATTCCCTACATCCCATGATGAGAACTCATAGGCATCCTCATATGTCCTAAACATTTTCATAGCAGTTGTATGTCGGAATGCTCACCGTTTAAAGTGATCATTGCATATCTTGATCGTTTCGGCAAAGAACACTTTGAAGCAGACATCGTTGTCACAGCAATAGTAGTACATAAATGTTCGCTTCTTAGTCATTGATCGATTAGCAATATAGTTATTCACTTACAATTAGCCATTGTAAACTATCTGGCTCTACATATAATCTGTTATTATAGTATATGAATGGAATAACCATATCGCAATTTAATCTTTTCAATAATTTCTTGGAATCTATTATTGCTATGCGACGTTTGTTTGTAAGTCTGAATATTGGTTTATGGTCTATATTAAACGTGTCAAAGAAGTAGAAATGTCGGCCTTTATATATTGTCTCATAATCTAAAAGTGTCTGTTCGCTGGTACTTAAAACAACATGTATTAACGTATCAGTATCAATAATATCCCTCAGTTCTTCGGTTATAAGATTCCTAAAAATCGTATCGCGTGAACCTCTTTTAAAAAAGTGCCTTTTATGTATGAATATTTCAATTTTCGTTTTATTCTGTCCGAATTCTTTAAAATCAAACCATGAACAAAAGTATTTCTGGATTAAGTGAAGAACAGAATCACTCTCTGTAACTAGTAGTATTTGGTCCATCAATTGACTATCTACAATTTCGACGGTTTGAACGGAGATATGCATGTCGGGTATGTCGAACATAGTTTTACCCCCACTCATTGACATCATCGCCACCAAAAGACAAGATATTGTTAATGCTATTTGTTTCATAATAGAAATTTTAAAATTCAATATAATGGTTCTGAGTGACACAATAAATAAAATGTTTTGGCCTACGAACTTTTAAAAGAGTAGAATAATTTGTAATTCGGTTTTTAAATTTTTGGTCAGTATCTCCCGCATAATCAGATATAGGATGAGAATGCGTCATGGATCTAATGTTATACCCATAAACTAATTGAGTTTGATATAATCTTGACAACCCAGGTTCGGAACCAAGTCTTTTACCCGATGAAATATAATTGCGGCCTTTGTCTCCTTCATAGCCAGTTCTTATCAGACTGATTTCATTCCCTGATACTCCTGTTACGTTCTGTGCCATCATTTCGAATAGCTGTGTTGCATTATCATCGCCTCTTATAGTAAATATATCGGCTGATCCTGACTCTTGTTTTCTACCACTTTTTGTAGTAAATTCATCATACGGAAGTTCTTTGGATCCTAAAACGGTGCCATATTCAAATTCCAATTCCTGAGCAACGCCATCCTTCTGAATTACATTGCCGTCTGAATCAATAAATTGAAACATATCATATTCTGTTGTTTCGATGCGCTCAACTA
>CANOKG010000221.1 GCA_947566655.1 uncultured Muribaculaceae bacterium
AATAGTCGCTTTGACCGTGGGCAAAATCATACATCGGGTACACGTGCCATTTGTTGCCTGTGCGATGGTGTGGATGATGGATTATGCGGTACATTATAGGATCGCGGAAGTGCATATTGCTCGATGCCATATCGATTTTGGCACGCAACACGTGGCTCCCTTCGGGAAATTCGCCTGCGTTCATGCGTGTGAACAGGTCGAGATTTTCTTCGACCGGGCGATCACGATAAGGACTGTTTGTGCCGGGAGTTGTCGGGGTGCCCTTCTGGGCGGCAATCTCTTCGCTCGATTGGTCGTCAACATAGGCCTTCCCCTCTTTGATCAGTCTTATTGCCAAGTCATAGAGTTGAGGAAAGTAGTCGCTGGCATAGTATTCACGATTGCCCCAGTCAAATCCCAGCCAATGGATATCTTCACGAATGGAATCTACATACTCGACATCTTCCTTAACCGGATTTGTATCGTCAAAACGAAGGTTGCAGGTGCCACCAAACTTCTCTGCCACTCCAAAGTCCATGCAGATAGCTTTTGCATGACCTATGTGCAGATATCCATTTGGCTCTGGAGGAAAGCGCGTATTTAGGCGTCCGCCATTTTTGCCGGCCTTAAGGTCATCGGCAACAATCTGTTCTACAAAGTTAAGACCCTTAGACTCTTCGGGTTCGTTGATAATATTTTCGGCCATTGTTGTGATATGGTTTAGTTGCTTAATAAAGTGCAAAAATAGCAAATTTCACTTATTTGAGCATAATATCACTCTATTTTTTTATGAGCAATGAGCATCTTTCTAATCATATTTATTGAAGCATTGTAGCTTTCCTTATATAAAAAGATTGAGATTGGCATCGTCTGTACGGCTCATGTATGTAGCTACTCCTCCTACGGTCACATTGTCAAGCAGTTCTTCCCGGCTTACACCCATAACGTCCATTGACATCTGGCAAGCTATGAACTCAACACCATTGTTAATGGCGGTGTCTCTAAGTTGCTCAAGTGAGTCGATGTTTTTGTGTTTCATGATATAGCGCATCATGCGTTTTCCCATGCCTAACATGTTCATTTTTGAGAGTTTTAGCGATTTTGAATCGGATGGAAGCATCATTGAGAACATTCGGCCGAAAATATCTTTCTTGACTTTCGGTTTTCTTGACTTTTTGATTGTATTCAATCCCCAGAAAGTGAAAAAGATTGTTACTTTTTCTCCTGTGGCGGCAGCACCGTTTGCAAGTACAAACGTGGCGAGTGCTTTGTCAAGATCGTCACTGAACAATACAAATGTCTTGCCACGACCATTGTTGTCGGTCAAATTATTCTGATTCTCTGATATCCCCTTTTTGACAACTATTCGATGTTTTCCGGCCGATGTGTTGGCCGATACAAACTCATTTCCGGTCGACTTACACCATGATTCGGCATCTCTTTCAAACCCTGGATCAGTAGCAATTATCTCCAACATCTCTCCGCTGTCTATTCTATCGACAGTTTCCTTCAGTTTTATTATAGGTCCCGGACATGAAAGGCCGCATGCATCAATTCTGACGGTCGGGTTGGCTTGCTGTGTATGAGTTGTGGTATTCTCTTTTTTTAGTTTGGTAAATGGTTTTGGGGCGGGAATGGAGGATACAGCCGTTCTATATGTTTTGATCCCTCCTATCAGATTACGTACGTCATCATACCCGTTATGGCGTAATATGTTGGAGGCAAGATAACCACGAAGGCCTACACCACAGTACAATACAATAGGCTTGTCGGTAGGTATTTCGTCAAGGCGGCTGCGCATGTCATCGAGAGGAACATTTATCGCGCCAGGTATTGCACCGGCACCAAACTCCATAGGAGTGCGCACGTCTATCAGTACAAATTTGTCGGGATCAGCATCCATCACTTCTCGCCAGTAGATGGGTTTCATCTTGCCGCTGAGGATATTTTGGGCAACATATCCTGCTATTGCAACCGGGTCCTTAGCCGATGAATATGGAGGAGCGTATGCCTGCTCTATCCGGGTCATGTCAGCTACTGTGCCTCCCGACTTGATTATCTGTGACAATGTATCGATGCGTTTGTCCACTCCGTCATAACCAACTATTTGGGCTCCAAAAAGTTTGCCATCAACTGGTGAGAAAACTATCTTGATAGTCAGGGGCATTGCTCCCGGATAGTAGCCCGCATGGGATGAAGGATGTATTGTGGCTGTCAAGTAATCAGTGCCTTCCCGTTTCAAGCGTTTGGCCGGTAGGCCTGTAGCGGCAACTGTCAAATCGAATACTTTTGCTATAGAGGTGCCAATGGCCCCCTCATATGCTACCGAATCACCTGATACCATATTGTCGGCCACGATTCGGGCTTGACGGTTAGCCGGGCCGGCAAGATAATTAAGCCAAGTGCCACCGGTCACGGGATGAGTAAATTCAATTGCGTCACCTACTGCATATATGTTTTCATCAGATGTTCTAAGGTACTCGTTGACCTTTATCCCTCCTGATGGCCCGAGTTCGATATTGGCCGATGATGCAAGCGATGTATTGGGTTTCACTCCAATTGACAGCACAACCATGTCGGCTGTGAGCTTACGCCCGTCGGTAAAGTTGATCTCAATGCCGTCTTCACTCTTGGAAAAGGACTCGACTGCAGTTTCGAGATATAGCTGCACTCCCTTATCCAACAGATGTGAATGCACAATCTGTGCCATCGAATAGTCGATAGGAGCCATAACCTGTGGCGCCATTTCTACAACAGCCACCTCTGCCCCGGCATGACTTAGGTTTTCGGCCATTTCCAAGCCTATGAACCCTCCTCCTACAACAACTGCACGCTTTATATCACCTGATGTAACACGTGCCTTTATGATATCAGTATCAGCGACGTTTCTCAAGGTGTATATCCCTTCAATATCTATTCCTTTAAGTGGTGGTCTCACGGGCGATGCCCCCGGCGACAGCAGCAGCTTGTCATAGCTTTCGGTGTATGAAGTACCATCGGGTGACTTTACAGTGATACTTTTGGCTGCAGCATTCACGGCGGTTACCTCCGATTTTATGCGTACATCGATATTGAATCGTTGTCCAAATGCTTTGGGAGTTTGGACAAGCAGTCGGTCACGTTCAGTTATTACTCCACCTATATAATATGGCAGTCCACAGTTGGCATATGATATATGCTCTCCCTTTTCTATAAGTATTATTTCTGCATCTTCGCTAAGACGTCTTAGTCTTGCTGCGGCAGTTGCACCACCGGCAACTCCTCCTACTATGACATATTTCATAATTATTCCAGTTTTAATTTTTACAAAGGTAGACGTATATTGATAGATAAACAAATGTTATTTGCTATCTTTGTATAGATAAAAACTATTATTATGACCTTACAACAATTGAAATATCTGGTAGCTGTGGATCGTTATCAAAGTTTTGCAGCTGCATCAGAAGCTATCAATGTGACACAACCTACCATCAGTGCGATGATAGTGAAGCTGGAAGATGAACTGGACTTCAGATTATTTGATCGTACAAACATCAAGGTAGTAAATACAGCTGTA
>CANOKG010000222.1 GCA_947566655.1 uncultured Muribaculaceae bacterium
TGTCAGGTCGGTAATATGGATTGACTGTAGCTTTGGTCTTTTCGATCCAGCGTTCGCTCAGAGCGAGAGCTAAAGCTCTGCATATGTCAGCACTTTTAGCTTCGCAGTGGATTACAGAGTCTGCTGCAAGACGACCGGCTTGTCGGTTACCGATGTCAACGGTAGGTATTTTCATTGATGGAACTTCCACAATACCGCTTGATGAGTTCCCAACCACAGCTTGTACAAACTGAAGAGCCGATAGATAGCGTAATTTTCCGAGAGAAGGAACTACATGTACTCGATTGGGATTGGCCGTAGCATATTGATTTATCATGTCGATTATAATTTCACCGCGTGCATCGTTATTGGGATAGGTAAAAAGTAACTTGTACCCGCGTGCTGCAGTATCGAGAGCCTTCAGTAATTGTTCGATGTGAAGGCGTGTGTCAGTAGGATCCATCGTAGCGGGATGCATTGTTATTAAAAGTGTGTTATCGCCAAGTTCAAATCCAAGCGACATTTCGAGCTCTTCACGGCTCAGTAGTTTCTCGTTCATAGCATTATATACGCCGATTGCACCCGTTGTGATAACGCGTGATGGGTTCTCTCCCATATTGATAACGCGTTGACAATATTCGGCCGTTGAGGTGAGGTGGAGTGCAGCCATCTTTGTGATAGCATGTCGAATAGCATCATCGATTGCACCCCGGGTTATTTCGCCACCGGCAATATGCACTACCGGAATCCTCATAACCGTTGCTACCGATGCCACGGCAAGCATTTCATAACGATCACCTAAAATTACGAGTAAATCGGGTTTGAGACGTTCAAGAGCATCGGTCATTCCAAGTCCACAGAGCGACATGGCGCGGGCGCGATCGGCTTCGCTGTCGCTCAGCGGTTGAATGGGCACCCGTTCGTCAACCTTAAAACCATCGGCAATTATTTCGTTAACAGTCATGCCATAGCGTGGGTCAAGGTGCATATTCGTAGCTATGATCTGAAGCTTGATATCGGGGCGTGAATCAAGTTCACGAGCTATAGGGCTGAGCAGTCCCCAATCGGCTCGTGTACCTGTTGCAATGCATATTTTTCGTTGTTGATTCATAGATAACAAGTATAGTTGTGTTTCTATGTTTATTGGTTCATATGGGCCTTTATAAGCCTGTCAAGGGTTTCGTATTCAATAAGAAATCCATCATGCCCAAAGTCTGACTCTATCTCGTGGTACCTGCAGTCGGGAATGAATTCCACCAGTTCACGGTGGTCGGCTGGGGGAAACAGAATATCCCCTTTTATGGCGATAACCATCGTTTTTGCAGTAATAGTAGAGAGTGCTTTTTCTATGCCACCACGATTCCAACCAATATCATGTGCATCGACAGCCTGGGAGAGACGATAGTAGGAATAGGCATTGAATCTATTACATAATTTGTCGCCCTGGTGACGTTGATAGCTGTGTACTCTGCGTTTTAAAGGATACCCATCGGGTCTGCGCTCAGCTGTGTCGGCTTGCGTAAGGTCGTAGGCTCGTCCGCCTCGATAACTTAGCAATGCTATGCTACGTGCAGCTGCGAGTCCTGCCATAGCTGCATCAGGTCTGCGTTGGCCAAATGTAGAGTCAGCCTCAATACACATGCGTTGAGACTCGTTGAAAGCGGCTGCCCATGGCCGTGAGACAGGAGTAGTGGCAATCAGTACCAGCCGTTTGGCAAAATCTGGTTCCATAACGGCCCATTCCATGCACTGAAATCCTCCTAATGAGCTGCCAATCAATAGTGCCACATGATCAATACCGAGATGACGTGCCAAACGTTGGTGTATTTTTACCATATCGCGCACGCTGACTATCGGAAAATCGTTGTAATATGGCTCTCCCGTGAGGCTATTTACCGACAGTGGGCCGGTAGTACCATAATGTGAACCTAAAATATTGGCGCAAACAATAAAATAGCGATCAGGATCGAGAAAACGACCTTTTTCTACGGTGTGGGGCCACCAGTCAGCAACTTCACTATTGGCTGTCAACGCGTGGCACACCCATATAACGTTAGATCGATCTTCGTTAAGTTTACCGTAGGTGTGATATGCAATGGTTACAGAAGGTAGTTCCACCCCCGATTCAGTAACAAATGATTCATTAGATAAAAACAGCTGTGTGTCAGATTCCATATCTTACTCTCTATTTTCCTACAAAGATACGAATAAGTCGAGAGTAATGCCAAATTTATTTGGCCATTACCGAGCGAGAGTATCTAAGGCCGCAGGCCAACGATACGAAGCTAGTCGAGAGTAATGCCAGATTTATTTGGCCATTACCGAGCGGGAGTATCTAAGGCCGCAGGCCAAATCTTTGTTGGTTTTCGATTATTTCCACGGTACTTTTCAAGGCATCGATTACAATTTACTCATATCGGTTAAGTGCTGTTTTCTGCATCGCTTTAATGAGTGGTGAGATACCATTAAAGGTACTGAAAAACAGTTGCTTGATCTATTATGTTGGGCTAAATTTGCCAGATAACGTATTTATTTTTAATGACTTAAATTGATTTTTAACGAAGAGATGTATTATAATTTGAATCACATACTCCGGTCTCCACTACCTCAGCCAACATGGTTTTATTATGAACCTCTGAGCAAGATAATAAAGACGCTTAAGCATCTATAATAAAATTATAATTTAGTCCCATCATTCAGTTGTTAATGGTCCGTTATATATATTTATGTTAGTAGTATTTACCGTTAGATGGATTCTTAATGACTCTGATTCCTATTATATACTTCAACTCGGTTAATTTCCCATTTTTAATGACGATTCTTCCGTATTTACTGTAAGATCCATCACATATCAGACTATTCTGTTGAGCAAGTTTTGCATCAGTAAAAAACAAAGTATCGATTGCTATTTCATTCCATTGTTTCAATATGTTGACTATTCTTTGGTCGTTCAGCGGTGTATAAATTTTAGTATGCGAAATTTCTGCTGGATTTGATTGAAAAATATCAGTGGCGGTAATATTATCGCAGCCTGAGAGAATAGTACAAAACTCGTCTACCGCACTTATTATTTCTGCACTTGTCGTGTTTTCCCAAATAATAGTGTCTGAATTCCAATTATACTTTAATGTATCACCTCTCAGAAAATCTTCGGTTGAAATCGATGCATTAAATATTGCTGGAAATATCTTGTTCTGCTTTCCATTTTTTGCCTCTGCTCCGTTCATAAGTATACCCAACTCCGATGGAATTTCGCTGAATATTTTAAGTAAACCGGGTTGGAGTAAGTGATAGTTTCCAAATATTGTATCGTAATTGCACGGAAATAGAGTAAACGGGACTGTATCCGCTGCATTGGTCTTAACATATTTCGTTGAACGAATCTCTTTTTGTGTATCAACACAAGAAATTGAAAATGTTGCAACGATTAAAAAAATCATGTAATAAAAAGTTCTTATATTAGTGTGAAGTCATCTTGACTTATTTTGAACATACAAAATACAATAAGGAGTGTT
>CANOKG010000223.1 GCA_947566655.1 uncultured Muribaculaceae bacterium
GCTGATGACATAGCATCTTTACCTGACGATGACGAACGCGCGGCAGCAACTTGGTTTGCCTCTCTGCCTGACGCAGAGCTTATTCAGCCTTCTCAGATCGCAACACTTGATGCAGACTTCTATCCTGTAATTTGGATTGAAATTGACCGTGTCGGTCTTGCGCTCGGATGGGAAAATCTTCCCCCTGAAATTTCCAACAATGCTACTATTGCAGCCTTGAAACAATATTCGGCCAACGGCGGTAGTCTCTATCTATCCAATATGGCAACACAGCTCACGGTGCCACTTGGCATCGTACCTGATAACATGGCGCCTACCGTATTCGGTAATGGCGAAGGTAGTAGTGGCGATGATGTATGGGTGATTAATCCATATCTTGGTTGGGATTTCCGTAGCGGCAGTGATCAGGGTTTTTATGACCGTACATCACACGCTATCTTCAAAGATCTCACTCTCGAAGATCCAAATAACTACGGTTACGATACACTCCCCCTTCTTGGAGCCGGTCAGCGCGAAGACCATAACTGTTTGTGGGATTGCAATATCTACGGGAAAGGTAATCAAGCCGATGTAATAAAGAACTTTGAGGTAACAACCAACTCACTTGTTCTTGCTACATGGGGCCATGTGCGGGACCACTGCGTGGCTGGTCTGGTGGAATTCTACGCAAATACAGAGCATGGACGTTGTATCGCCAATGGATTTGCAGCATATGAGTGGAACCAGAACTCCGGCGCCAACCCCTATCAGAGCAATGTAGAACAACTTACTGCCAGTATCTTGAATTATCTGAAGTAATAAATTCGGAGAAATTAGTTTAAGACCGTCGCCGGTGTTTTACATTCCGGTGATGGTCTATAAATTCAATAGATATGATAATCTCTTCTAAATATATCAAATTCATACCGATTGTGATTGCCGGGCTGGTTCCTTTGGTAACCGGAGCAAAAGAGGTTGCTCGGTTCTCTATGGAAAATTCAGGAGACAAAATTACTGAAACAATCACTGGCGCTACATTTGCAATAAACAGTGTCCACACAGCCGAGAATACTCAAGGTGCAATAGGTAAAGCTTTGCGTTTTGACGGATACTCTACCTATATTGATGCATCGGTAGGTAATATTATTCCTGCAGGCTCAAAGAAAATGACCGCTTCCATATGGTTTGCCATTGAAACATATCCCATAGTTGAAATCGATGTAAATACAACCGAACAGGTGGCTATTGCATCTTGTATCGATGAAGACACAAAAACAGGTTTTGGCTTTTTTATTGGTTTTGATGGAAAGTATTCGTTCAAAACATTTCTTGGTGGCTGGCCTCTCGAAATAAAGGTCAACGCCCCGATAAATCAATATGAATGGATTAATCTCACCGCTGTGATCGATGCTGAAGCCCGCTCTGCCACTCTTTACAATAACGGGGTGCAGGTTGCATCATCAAAGGTAAACGGAAATATTTCTGTCGTAAACTCCACGATGAGAATAGGTCGTAGTTTCAATGAGCGGTTCAGTGGCCCGTTCTGTTTGACATCATTTAATGGTATAATTGATGATATTGTCGTTTGGGATGAGGCGCTGAATGCTGAAACCATTGCATCGTGGAAGGCTGAGAGTGAATCAGTACTGTCAGTACCTGCTTCAAGATTTATCAATGATCCATTGCGTCCAGCGTTTCATGGTATGCCGGGAGCAAATTGGACTAACGAAACACATGGTCTGACTTTTTCTAATGGACGTTATCATCTTTTTTTTCAGAAGAATGCCAATGGCCCCTATATGTCACGCCTACATTGGGGACATCTTTCAAGTGAGAATCTATACGACTGGACTGAGGAGCAAATAGCTCTGACTCCTGGTGCTTCGTATGATATTAAAGGGTGCTGGTCGGGTTGTGTGTTCTCTGATGAGGAGCTTACACATGGTGACCCTTCTATAATTTATACTGGCGTTGATTATGGCAAAGCTGTGATTGTTCAAGCAAATCCACTTGATGATGATTTGATTGAATGGGTAAAGGGTTCTTCCCCAATTATAAACGGTCGCCCTAACGGTCTTTCCGATGACTTCCGTGATCCGTATTTCTTTCGTGCTGATAACGGTGCATACATTATTGTAGGATCGAGTAAGAACGGAGTTGGCACTACTACACTGCACTCTTATAATCCAACATCCCGGAGTTGGAGTAATGATGGTAAAACATTTTTTACCGGAATAAGCACTGCCACCTGTGGCACATTTTGGGAAATGCCGAATGTGACGAAGATTGGAGATAAATGGATTTTCACTGTCACACCACTGAATACATCCAAGGGTGTTGTATCTCTCTATTGGGTTGGTTCAATTAATGACGATGGAACATTTAAACCAGTCAAGACTAATCCCTCTAATATAGAATTTACCGGATTTGCCCGTGATGGATATGGTATGCTTTCTCCCTCAATCTATCAAAAAGATGAAAAAACAATAGCACTTGGAATTGTTCCTGACAAATTGCCTTCCCAAGCAAATTATGAACTCGGATACGCTCATACATATTCTTTGCCAAGAGAGTGGACTTTGGACAATGATGGCAATTTATGTCAGAAACCATATTCTGGACTTAATGCAATGCGTGATGAAAATGGTTATGCGAAGTCAAATTTCACTCTGGATGGTTCTGTTGAATTGAACGAAGTAAAAGGTAGAAGTGTTGAATTGTGTGGCGAGTTTACTGTAAACGCCGGTAAATGTGGTTTTACTCTGCTTGATGATGGTGCATCATCAGTCATGATTTATTATGATGGTTCCACAAATGAAATTGTTGTGGATAATCGTGGCGTTGACCGCTTGATTAATGATTCGGGGGTATTTGACGGTTATTATCACAGTCCGCTTCCTAAGCAACTTGCAAAAGGCGATATAATAAAGTTGAATGTATTCTTTGACCATTCAATTATCGACATATTCGTTAACGATACATGGGCATCCTCAATGAGAGTTTTTGCCAAAAGTAAAACGACAGAGAATGTAACAGTATTTGCTGATATTCCTAATCAAATACATTCCATTAAAGCGTGGAATTTAAATGTGAGTAATGGCAGTGCAGGCATTGGCCCGATAACCATTGATTCCGATGAGGTTGACATTACCATAGAGTCGGGTGGGATAAAGTACAGTAATGTCAATATTCCGGCAATCCTATCAGTTTACAGTGTTTCAGGTGACAAGATACTTGAAAAATATATTGATAATCAAGCCGGTAATATTGATGTCACTCTTAAGGGTTTACACATTATAACCATACGTACAACAAACGGAATTGTTTCCAGAAAAGTATATATTTGAAAAAGATTTCAGGTAAGAGATTGTATTAGGTAGGAAAGTCCTCGGAGTGTATCTATCGTGCTTCGAGGACTGCTTTCTATTATTTAGGATATTCCATAGGTCGGCCAGTATTAGAGCCTGTCTGGTTTTAACTCGTATTAAGATCGAGTGTCAATTTTATGCGAA
>CANOKG010000224.1 GCA_947566655.1 uncultured Muribaculaceae bacterium
TTTTAGGAGAGGAGGCGAAATAGAGCGCATTATTATCGGCATCGATCTTCATGATCTGAAAGATGCGCACGTGAGGTTGCCCATCTACCGAGGTGGCGAAAGCCACATCCTTGTTCCTTTGGAATATTTCCAGTAGTTTCTGGTCCATTACCGGGTCAATATCCTATAGTGAAACGTTCTTTGTGGTGAGCCGGGTCTGCAAGCTCATCAACCATGGCTTTGGCATAATCCTCGACGGAGATGAAACTGTTGCCATCCTTATCGAAAATCATGTCATCCTTTCCGAGGCGGTACACTCCGGTGCGTTTGCCGGGCCCTTTGGCTCCCATATAACCAAGATTTCCTGCGGGAGAGAAGAATACCCAGTCTATGTCATTCTCGGGAATAAGCGTATTGAGGTAAAACTCGCCCAATGACTTGACTCCCGGCAACCACTCGGCAGGAAGCGTGCCGGTATCGACAAGACGCACGCCGGGCTTAACGAAAAGTGTGCCGGCTCCACCTACAATAAGCAGACGTTTCACACCGGCCTTTTTCGCCGCCTCAAGAATCTTAGGATAGTTGGTGAGAGTCTCCTCGTATATATTAGGATTGGCCCATCCAGGATTATATGCGCTGATCACATTGGCGTAACCGGCAAGATCTTTCTCGAGCCCTTTCTCATCGGCCACATCAACCTTCTTGACCGTGAGCGAGCTATTTTGAATCTTGATCTTATCGGGATGGTTCACGAGAGCCTCGACCTGATAGCCGCGGTTGAGAAGTTCATTGAGAATGGCGGAGCCTACAAATCCGCTCGCGCCAATAAGTGCTACTTTCTTATCCATATTCATTTGTTTTTCAAATTACTATACTTTATATACCGCAAAAGTAGCTAAAAGTTTATTCCGAAATTCTGCTGACAAAAACTTCAGTTAACTTACCCAAATGTTAGTATTGCTGATTTTCAAACGAATTGGCGAAACATTGAAATTAATAAGTTAGTTATTTTTAACGAGAGGCATTTTTCATTCTTGCAAACTTATCGACAAATTCTTACCTTTGTAAAGTGATACTGAGTCACAGCATAATATGGAACGTAATTTCAATAAAAACGAGCTTTACCCCGATTGCCCCATACGCAATATACTCAACCGCATCAGCGATAAATGGACTTTGCTGGTACTATATACACTGAACAGTCATGAGTCAATGCGATTCAAAGATCTGGCTGCCGAGTTGCAGGATATATCCCAGAAAATGCTTGTACTTACCCTACGCACACTTGAGACTGACGGATTGGTGGAACGAAAAGTATATGCCGAAGTTCCGCCGAGGGTGGAATACAGCCTTACAGAGCGGTCACATTCACTTTTCCCGATAATAAACCAACTGATCCAGTGGGCCAAGGATCATATGGACGAGATACTGCTTGACCGAACTATCGCGCTGAATAGAAAATCAGTTCGATAGATCTCTTTTCTGCATGCGATAGGAAGTCGGTGATAATCCCGTGTGCTTTTTGAAGAATTTACAGAAAGCGGCAATTTCCGAAAAATTAAGTTCCGAAGATATATCCTGCACGGTTTTCTTTGATGTCCTTAGCAATTCGGTGGCCTGTTGAAGCAATTCATCACGTATCACAGCATATGGAGTCTTGCCCAGTCTCTCCTTCACGACCCTTGACAAATGCTTGGACGAAATGCATAGCCTTCCTGCATAAAAATCGACGTTGTGTTCTGATTTATAATATCTCCATACTAATTTCAGGAAACTTCGTAATATTGTATCCTGACGGTTCTCCACTCTATCAGCCTCTTCCTGTGCCTTTTTTTTGTGCTGAACCAAATTGCCGGCCTCAAGCATAAACCCTCGAAAATAAGTCTGACACAGTTCGGCCCGATAATAATTGCTGAAATCAGCAAGGGATTCTTCAAGCATTTCAAGCTGTCTTTCCAATCGCCTTACCTCTCCGGGCGCTAAATCCAACACCGGAATTTCATGTCGGTCCTTGAAAGATTCGGAATCAGCCGGTTTCAATCCATTCAATGATTCATTAGTAAACAGATAATTTGGCAACAGGCACCAAGCCCTCATATCACTGCTGAAACTGACAAATGTAATAGGCTCCCATACCAACATATCAACAAGGGAGGGTCCCTGGATTTCCATTATTGTACTTCCTACTTTAGCAGTAAGCCGGCCACGGGAAATCAGAAGAAATACTCTACATTCCTGTACTGAAACATTCAGCAACTGAGGCATAATTGCCGGGGTGATAAGCAACACCCTGTCGGGGATTCCCTTCTCCTGAGGGAAAACAGCTATAAGTTCCGATTGTGTCATTATTAGCGATTGTTATGGTGCAAATATAGTAATAATGCGCTATTTGGAAAAGCGTAGATACGTCTATAATGGCATATAACCGTTTTTATGAGCAGAATGGACAAATTTTGGTTGTATATGATTAACCTGTCAATGGGCATCCGGGAGTAATTTTGCACAAAAATTATAACCTTATGTCATATATCAAAAATATTCTCGGTATAGCTTTGGTCGGACTGACGTCTGTATCATGCGACAACAGCAACGACAACCATGCTTCTGACGCCCCCAAAGAATACCCTCTCGCAGTGGTCAAACCTGAGGACAGAAACCTGTCAGTAAAATATTCTGCCGTCCTGAAAGGTTGTCAGGATGTGGAAGTACGCCCCGAAGTAGCAGGGCTCATCACAAAGGTTAATGTAAAAGAGGGAGCCCACGTCAAAAAGGGAGAGGTGCTGTTCATCATAGATCAGATTCCATATCGGACAGCGGTGCAAAAGGCAGAGGCTATGGTCGCCACTGCTGAAGCCGGAGTAGCCAATGCAAAATTAGTATTGGAAGGGAAAGAGGAATTATTCAAAGAAAAAGTAATTTCAGACTATGAACTCCGGACCGCCCAAAACTCTTACAGAAGTGCCGAGGCTTCATTACTCCAGGCGAAGGCCCAACTTAGAGAAGCTGAAAACAATTTATCATATACCGAAGTGAAAAGTCCAGTCAACGGGATAGCCGGGATGACATCTTACCGCATCGGTGCGCTTGTCAGCCCAACCATGACTGAACCGCTGATCTCAGTATCGGATAATTCTTATGTGTATGCTTATTTTTCCATGAATGAGAGACAAGCTCTTGAGCTGGCTTCAAAATATGGAACTATTAATGACGCAATCAAGTCATACCCTCCTGTTTCACTCGAACTTAAGAACGGGCACGTCTATGAGAACGATGGTGTGATAGACGTTATAAGCGGTATTGTCGACAAAACAACCGGAACTGTATCATTGCGAGCTACTTTCCCTAATGATAAAGGCAAACTACTGAGCGGTGGATCTGCCAACGTGATCCTTACCTACAATCGCCCCGCTTCTATGGTAATTCCTCAAGAGGCAACCTATGAAATCCAAAACCGTATATTCACTTACAAAGTCGTAGACGGTACAACGG
>CANOKG010000225.1 GCA_947566655.1 uncultured Muribaculaceae bacterium
ATCGTAGCCTTCGTAGTAATGGAAACGCCCTTGCATAGCCATTACTCTTTTGCCACCAAGTGTGCCAAAAATTAAATTTCCGCTATGTCCCTCAACTGTAGAAATTGGGAAATTTGGAATTGCTGTGTATGGTATATATTGTTTGTCTTCGATATGATCCACTAAGGCTCCAAGTCCGGTGCCAAGTATAATAGCAATGCTAGGCATATCGTGTACTTTTGACTTTAGAAAGTCGGCTGTTTGATTAATTTTTTCTAACATAGTATTTTATATTAAATTTAATTCTACTAATATACAACAGTTTAAAGATGCGTTTTGTTGATTTATCCTTATAGTACCTTTATAAGGTATATTTTGTCTTATTCATTTTAATGACCTATTTGCTGTTCTGATTAATAATTTTTTTTAGGTCGGCGATGAACGTGTCGCCACTGTTGTGGTCAAATTCAACTTTGACCGGTAGATAGAAAGTAAAAGGCCTTAATGCTGGAGGGAAATATGGATTGTTTGAAAGCCTTACTGCATCCTTTTCGGTCGTGATTATATATTTGTGGCGAGCTTGAATGTTATCAAATCGACGGTTAATTAAATCAAGATCCTTGCGAGAAAAATTGTGATGATCGGGAAATACCTGTACTTTAACAAGTGGTTTGAATCCCTTTATGTATCGAACAAATGGCTTGGGATTTGCAATGCCTGAGAGTGCAAGTATGCGATCCTGGTCGCTCAAATATTCAAGATAAGGTACTTGTTGAACATTATCAGGAAATACCGGTTTCAGAGAACAGTATTTGAATCGAGAAAAAAACAGTTTCTGATATGGGTATAGGGATAAATGGTTCTTGAATATTCGATATTCAACTGGTTTGATTGTTTCCGGACACTTGGTCACGAGTACCATGTCGGCTCTATAGCGAGCTCGTGGAGATTCTCGCAAGTGACCAAGAGGCAACATCTTGTCAAAAAATATTGGTCGGTTGAACTCTGTCAGTACAATAGAAACAGTTGGTTTTACATATCGATGTTGGAAAGCATCGTCAAGCAGCAACAAGTTGATACCACTATTTAGCTTAAGTAATTCTTCAATACCCTTGCAGCGGTCTTCACATACAGCTACAGTAATTCTACCAGCATATTTTTGATAAATTTGGTAAGGTTCGTCACCTATATCAATGGGCGTAGAACGTTGACTTGCCAATATGAACCCTTTTGTGTGACGCTTATATCCACGGCTTAGTACTGCAATCTTATAGCTGTTTTTTAGAGAATCAATTATATATTCTACATGAGGAGTCTTGCCCGATCCTCCTACCGAAATATTACCAACTACAACAACAGGAACATCAAAGGTTCGTTGTTTGAATATCCCCCAATTGAAGAAACAATTGCGCAGCGAAGTCACCATGCCATAGACCTTTGACATGGGTAGCAAAACTGCTTTCTCAACAAATTTATTTCGGGGCATTGATTTGATAATTCTGTATTTTGGTTAATATTAAAAATAATTATTCCAGTACAATATCTTCCATCCGGCACTGGATGTGATCCATTTTCTTAATATCATTTATATGTTTGTATATTTTGTAGCTTTCTCCGAGTTCAGATTTTATAATATGTTCTTTAATCCTGACCTCAGTTCCTGATATAGCTTCCCATAAGGTTGGCTCTGGATTGGGATATTCTATAAAGCAATATTGATCTCCAAAATTCAGCTCTTTTGCCATATCTTTGATAGCGGTATGTAATGAACCTAATTCGTCAACCAAACCAATCTCCAATGCCGATTGTCCATCCCATACTCGTCCCTCGGCTATAGCCTTTATTGAGTCAATAGACATGTGTCGTCCCTGAGCACAACGACTTACAAAGGTTTCATATCCACGATTTATTTCACGTTGCATACTCTCGCGTTGAAATGGCGTCATGGGTTCCATGATAGTAGGGAAATCGCCATTAGCATTGGTATTTACGTTGTCGGTCGTAATACCCAATTTTTCATTCATCAATTCTTTGGCACACGGTATCATGCCGAATATACCTATTGAGCCGGTCAATGTTGTGGGATCAGCATAAATGCGATCAGCGCCCGATGATATGTAATAACCTCCAGAGGCGGCATAGTCGCTCATGGATACATAAAATGGGCGACCTGTTGTTTTGAAATCTTCAAGAGCTTTCCATATTTGCTCTGAGGCAAATGCACTACCTCCACCAGAGTTTACACGGAGTATCAACCCATCAATCTTGTCGTTTTCTTTCAGTTTATAGATTTGAGGTACAAGTTTAGATGCTACAATGCCTCCATTACCATCATCAACAATATCTCCTACTGCATAAAGGACTGCAATTCGATTGTCATTACGCTTGGCGTGAGGAATATCTGCAATCATAGCATATTCATTGGGGGCGATTGTTCTGAGATCCTTGTCTTTATCTATACCGGTTCGGGTTTTGAGCATTTCAATTACTTCTTTTCTGTATTTGAGCTCAGTTATAAGATTGAGTTCAACATAGTCTTCAGGTTTAAATGTAATTAGCATGCTGTCGGCGACTTCATTGATTTTATTTACAGTGATATCTCTATTTTCAGATATCGACTGTGTAATACAATTCCATATGTTATCAATAAACACCTGCTGTTGAAGTCGATTTGGTTCTGATGCTTTAGTCAGAATATAAGGTTCAACTGCACTCTTGAATGTGCCAACTTTAATAATCTGCATTTCAACACCGAGTTTGTCGAGCAGTCCTTTGTAGAACATTGTTGTCGCAGATAGACCATGAATGTCAATCATGCCCACGGGGTTTAGATATATCTCATCGGCTACCGATGCTATGTAATAGTCAGATTGAGTGTAGCAGTCTCCATAAGCTACGATCCATTTGCCCGACTTTTTAAACTGATTTAATGATTCAATGAGCTCGGTGCGTTGTGCTATGCCACCTGTACTTCCCTTGCAATCAAGATATATTCCTTCAATTTTATCATCATTGGCAGCTGCGGCTATAGAATTTGTCAGATTATTCAAAGCAATAGTGATTTCGGGGGTGCCATACAATTGCGACATCATGTCAGGTTCTGTGGGGCGTTCGCTCAAGGTGCCATTCAGTTCCACATAGAGCACGGTCTTGTCTTTGAACGATAAAGATACCGTTTGAGAATTGAACGATTTCGATATTATTGCTGCAATAAACAGTATCAAAAGGAAGAATAGTAGGATTACTGAGATCCAGATAGCCGCAAGTGATCCTAAAAGAGATGATACAAAACGCTTCATCATGACTCTATAGTGAATTTATTATTGTAAAGTTCTGTTATATAGTTAAATGGAATATCATAGCTATGAGCTTTGAGCCATTGAAGTCATCTTGACTTTTTGAATTTGTTAATATGTTTAAGAAATATCACATGGA
>CANOKG010000226.1 GCA_947566655.1 uncultured Muribaculaceae bacterium
TGTCCTTTTGTTTCTTTTCCCAGCAAACAAGCTAAAACTAATTTTTGTCCCTTCTGTCTCTTCTGTCCTTTTGTTTCTTTTTCAACTAATCATTTTTTACTCAAAACTATTTTTATTATGGAAAACATTGTAACCACCCAAGTTGTAAACCAAGCATCTCCCGAGTTGCTTCGTAGCGAAATCGATAGCCGTATCGTTAAAATTCGCCCTATGTCGACACCGATCGACCAAATATCCCGCCACGCACTGACCCGCCGTGCCGGCTCAATGACGGTAGAATATTATGCCGTTGACAACAAGCCATTCGAGGCCGAATTGACTGCCGACGTGATTGGCAAGACCGCCGCCGAACCGGGCGAAAAAGTCCCTATGGAGATCGACCTCTCGAGCGAGGTGCCATTTGCCCGCAGCGAGACTATTCTCTTTGCCCGACAAACAAACAGCGCCAACAAACCTGTCACGGCCTATATCACCGAGGTTTCGACCAAAAAACTGAAAGGATTCTTCACCTGCACCGATAACACCGGACGCGTTTCGGTACCCGATATTGAATCGGGAACAAAAATCGTGAGAATGGGTCGCGCAGCCGGTGAGTTAGACATCCAAACCGATCAGTTTCAAGCAATTCCGCGTAAGGAACGTAACTTTTGTCAAATTTTTAAAACCCAAGTGGAACAAAGCACATTGGTAAAACTCTCCAACAAAGAGGTCGGCTGGACTTTCAGCGACCAGGAAGAGGCGGCAATCATCGACATGCGTCAAGGCATGGAACGCAACTTTCTGTTCGGAAACAAATTGCACCTGGATCTTGATGGTAACGACGATGTGATGCTTACCGGAGGCATATGGTCGCAAGCCGGCAAAGAGGTAGAATACCTGTCGGGAGAACTGAGCGATGACACTATGGTGTCAATATGCCGCGAGGCTTTTACCGGTTCGAACGGCTCCTCGCGCAAACTGTTGATAGCCGGCAGCGGTTTCATCGAGCAGATGCACCGCTTGGGCGCATCGCGCACATTGTCGGCCGCTGACAAAATGACCCGCTGGGGACTCGATTTCACTACCTATGTGTCGAAGTTCGGCACCCTGTATGTGTTGCTCAGCGAGACATTTGACCAGTGTGGTCACACCGACGATGCAATGATAATCGATCCTGAGTATCTCACCAAGTATTGTCACATCCCGTTCAGTACCGAAAAACTGAACCTGCGTGCCGGCGGTGTGCGCAACACCAATGCTATCGTCATAACCGAAGCTTCATGCCTGGTGCTTCGTTATCCCAACTCCCACGTTCGCATCGTAGCATCCTGATAACCATGGAATACACACTTAACCAATTGGTTGGCGAATGGAAGATGCGCAAGGGCCTCGAGCCCCTGCGCATCGATGCCACCCTGCGACGTCAGGATGCCTTCGAGATCGAAGAATATGCTGCCCGCGAGATCAACATAAGATATGCCGAGCTGCTGGCCACCGCACCGATTGAACTTCTTGATGCCGAGGACATCACAGATAACGTTATTATCGAGAATTACAATCGTGGTGTCGCTCTGCTGAAACTTCCCGACGACTGCATCAGACCGGTAGAATTGCTTATGGAACAATGGGAACGCCCTGCTGTCATTGCCGAAGACCCGGAGTCGCCGCTCGCTTTGAAACAAAGTTCGACCTTTACACGCGGCCGCAGCTGCCATCCCGTGGCGGTTGCCGACCGCTCGGGTCGCTACCGGCTATACAGCTTCAAGGGACCGACACCCCCGCGAGCCGAAAGAATACTGGGTATCATACAGCCTCCCAAGGGGATCATACGTTGTCATCCACGGGCACTGGAACTGATTTTTAAATAGAACCGATTATTGATTTACTATGGAACATGCAAAAGAGATATTGGATGCGGCCTACCGTGCCTGGAACGACCGCTCCGAATTCAGACTTAAACGCGACCGCTACAAACGTTTTACCTATGGCGACCAATGGAGCGACATGGTTATAGATGGAGACAAAGTACTTTCGGCCGCCGACCGGGCACGTGCCCATGGCCGCCGACCGATGACCAACAACCTGCTTCGCCGCTTGATAAAGTCGGTCATTGGCCGATACCGTTACCAACGTCAGGACCGCGAGCCTCTCGAGGGGGAAGCGGCCCGAGTCTACGCGCTCAATAACCTTGACGAGATAGACTGCCGGTCGCTTGAAGAGTTCCTCATCTCGGGGTGTACGATTCAACGTGTCTACAATGAACGCAGACTCATGGGTGAGCATATATGGGTCGACATGGTAAGTCCCGACCGTTTCTTCATCAACCGCATTCGCGATCCTCGCGGATGGGATGCAGAGCTGGTGGGCATGACCCATGACTGGAGTCTTACAGAGACTCTGCTACGACTGGCCGGGCCCGATCTCGCCCGTGCCGAACTCATCAAGAAAACTTACGGGCAACTGGGGTGTAGCATCTCCGAGCCGGGATGGTGCTCGGGGAACGACAATACCGACAGTTTCCTGACAGGCCGTGCCGGCAGATGTCGCGTTATAGAAGTGTGGACACTGGAAACGGTGGAACGGCTCAGATGCCACGACCGGCACAGAGCCACCTACAACACCCTGCCGGTCACTACCGCAGGCCGCGTAGAATCAATCAACCGTCAACGGGCCAAGCGCGGTGCAGCCCCTATTGTCACACGCTGGGAAGCCGACACCGTGTGGAGATGCCGATGGCTGGCGCCCGATGGAACAGTATTGCAAAGCCACATTTCAAATGCGCCTGACGGCAGCCATCCGTTCAAATTCAGGTTCTACCCTATGATCGATGGGGAGATACACTCGCTGGTAGAGGATGTGATTGACCAGCAGATATACATCAACGAACTGATCTCGCTGATAGATCACGTTGTGAGCTGTGCGGCAAAGGGAGTATTGCTATTTCCGGCCGATGAGAAAATTCCGACAATGACATGGGAACAGATTGCCGACACATGGAGCTCACCCGACGGGATCATACCGGTGAAAGGTCGCAGTATAAACCGTCCTCAACAGGTTACGAGCGGCAACTCCAATCTCGGAGCCAAGGAGCTGCTTGAAACACAGATGCAGATGTTTGAAGATGTGTCGGGGGTGACCAATGTGCTGATGGGACGCACATCGTCAGGTCACATAGGAGCCGAGCACTACGAGAATCTGGTCAAGAATGCGATCATAGCGATCGCCGACATTCTCGACACCTTCACCAACTTCATCACCGCCCGCAACGAGTCCCTTACCGGGAAGAAGAGTGCTTAATTGGTAAGAAGATACAAAAGGACAAAAGAGACCGAAGTTAGATTTTGCTTGTAGGCTGGAAGAA
>CANOKG010000227.1 GCA_947566655.1 uncultured Muribaculaceae bacterium
AATCACTCATTCTTTAATATAACTATTTTTTGTGTGTTAAATTCAAACATACTCTAAATAGTCAAACTATTCGCGGCGAATCTTAGCACCTAAAGCATTAAGCCGTTGGTCGATATTTTCATAGCCACGATCTATTTGCTCTATATTATCAATTTTACTGATACCTCTGGCCGACATGGCGGCAATTAACATTGCGATACCGGCACGAATATCGGGCGAGTGCATATGGTTAGCACGCAGTTTCCCCTTATTCCCCATACCTATCACGACAGCACGGTGAGGGTCACAGAGTATTATTTTAGCCCCCATATCAATAAGATGGTCAACGAAAAACAGGCGTGACTCAAACATCTTTTGATGTATCAGAACCTCACCCTGACACTGTGTCGCAACGATGAGCAGTACTGATATAAGGTCGGGAGTCAAACCGGGCCACGGAGCATCGGCAAGCGTCAGTACCGAACCATCAAGATTTGATTCTATCTCATAACATTCTTTGGCCGGAATATACAGATCATCGCCATGTTCCTCTATGGTAATGCCAAGACGCTTGAAGCAGTCAGGTATAATGCCGAGATTGCGACGCGACACATTCTTAATTGTAATGGAACTGCGTGTCATTGCCGCCATACCGATGAAACTGCCCACTTCGATCATGTCGGGTAAGACGCGGTGTTCAGCACCTCCGAGCGACTCACAGCCCGTGATGGTAAGAAGGTTGGATCCAATGCCATCAATGCGTGCACCCATCGAAACCAACAGACGGCAAAGCTGTTGCAGGTAGGGCTCACAAGCCGCGTTATAGATGGTAGTCACACCACGCGCTAACGTCGCAGCCATCACGATATTGGCAGTTCCTGTAACCGAAGCCTCGTCAAGCAACATATAAGTGCCGGTGAGCCCCTCCCGAGCTTCCAGAAGGTAGGCGCGACGGTCGTCGGGTGTCGATAGTTCAGCTCCAAGATTAATCAGTCCGGTAATGTGAGTATCAACCTTGCGACGGCCTATTTTATCACCACCGGGACGCGGAAAGAAAGCCTTCCCGAAACGAGCCAAAAGAGGCCCCACTACAAGAACCGAACCGCGTAGCGATGCACACCGCGTGACAAACTCAGGACTGTCAAGATAGTGGGTATTCACAGTATCGGCCTGAAAACGGTAACTACCCTGAGCAAGTTTCTCTACTTTAACGCCCATATCGAGAAGCAAAGCAATAAGGTTTCTAATATCCAATATATCGGGGATATTATGAACAGTCACCGGTTCATTGGTGAGCAAAGTAGCGCTTACTATTTGCAATGCCTCATTTTTGGCACCTTGGGGGGTAATCTCGCCACTTAGCGAGTGGCCACCTTCGATAATGAATGAACTCATTTACTCAGTTAGGAATTAGGAGTGAGAAATTAGAAATTTACGTTCACAATGTAAAAAACTGAACCTTGATGTATCACGTTTGGACATTTTTGAATTTTGAAGTTATAGATACTCTACCTCAGGTGACAGTTCAATGCCCCATTTTTCTTTGACATCGGCTATAATATCTGACGCCAACGCTATAACTTCGATACCTGAAGCATACCCGGTTATATTGACCAAAACAAGCGGCTGTCCGGGCCAAGTGCCCACATTCCACCTGCGATAGCCCTTCCAACCCGATTTGTCTATAAGCCACGCCGCCGAGAGTTTGACTGCGGCAGAACCATCGGGGAGAACAATCCCGTGGACAGGCATGGAAGATGTATCTATACCATGACGGTGTGCATTAGACAAAACCACATCAAGGTCTTGAGCCGAAACAATAGGATTTTTAAAGAAGCTACCGGCACTGCCAGTTATCGCGACATCGGGCAGTTTGGAACGACGCGTCTTGATAATCTCCTCGCGTAGATCAACAGGTGTGAGCTCCGACTCACGACCGGCAAACAGTACCGACAACCCGCCATAAGTAAGAATCGGAGAAGCTATTTTAGACAACCTTACAGTGGTAGAAACGACTATGAAGCGGGAATTGAGAGGTCGGTGTTTCAGCGCCGAGTCACGATAGCCATAGGCCATATCACTGCGGGGAATCGTCACAACCCTATCGATATCGGTATCATAACATTTGACTTCAACAACCACATCGCCCCACTCTGTGCCGTAAGCACCGACATTCTGCACCGTTGCACCTCCTATGGTTCCGGGAATAAGCGACAAATTTTCAATGCCCCACCATCCTTGATAACAGCAGTAATCAACCAATCGGTCGAGTTGACAACCGGCATGGACAGTAAGAGTTACACCGGTTTCATCTTCATCGACTATTTCAATAGATTCGTTGACACATCGCAACAGGAGCTTATCCACCTTGTAATCGGTGAACAGGATATTACTCCCCTGCCCTATAGCCTTGAACGACGGGTTACTCTCCAATCCCATTTCAGAATTCTTGAACAACTGGTGTAGGTCAGCAGCATCGCTCCACTCAGCCAAAGTAGTTACTGTACCGTCAATACCCATGGTATTCAACGGTTTCAATTGATGATTTGTGTGAATCGTAAGCATCGGGGGCAAGTCATTATTCTTTAATACCGTAGGCCAGATCACCGGCATCGCCGAGACCAGGAACGATATAGCTGTGGGCATTGATAACGGGATCTATACCGCCAACCCAGATTGTGGTTTTATCGTCGGGAAAATGACTTTTCACATATTCTATGGCCTGTTGTGAAGCGATTACCGAAGCTACGTGAATGTGGGAAGGCTCGCCCTTAGTAAGCAACGCGCGGTAGCTAAGTTCCATTGAAGCGCCCGTTGCAAGCATTGGATCAGCCAATATCAACACTTTTCCATCAAGACGCGGAGAAGCGAGATACTCTATACAGATGTCGAAATTTTCCTTCTCCTTATACTTGCGATAAGCGCTGACAAAAGCGTTCTCGGCATGGTCAAAGTAGCTCAAGAAGCCCTGATGGAAAGGAAGGCCGGCACGAAAAATGGTACCCAGCACAATCTTATCGGCAATGGTATCACATTGGCATTGATCCAATGGAGTGGTTACCATCTCCTTCCCGTAGTTAAGGGTACGGCTAATCTCGAAAGCCATTATCTGACCCATACGCTCAAGGTTGCGGCGAAAACGCATCATGTCACCCTGGATATTCACATCACGCAATTCCCTCATGTATTGATTCATCAACGAGGGAAACTCGGCAAAATTTACAACTTTCATATAATTATTATACAGAATAAATTTCCCAAAATTACGTTTTAAAATCCACAATTAAAAATTTTAAGAACCAAAAATCCCAAAGATTCCTCAGTAAAAGTCTCTATAAAAGCC
>CANOKG010000228.1 GCA_947566655.1 uncultured Muribaculaceae bacterium
ATTAGGTACAGCGCCATTCAGTTTATTGTTGCCTCATGTAGGATTAGGCTTGACAGCCGCACTGAGTTTCTGTGCAGGTTTTATGCTGTCATCGGCATTCCCTGCCATCCTGCTTTATGCCCAGGAGTTATTGCCGACAAAATTGGGAATGATATCAGGGTTGTTCTTTGGCTTTGCATTTGGAGTAGGTGGTATCGCGTCGGCAGTTTTAGGCGATCTGGCCGATACATATGGCATTGAAACGATATATAAAGTGTGTGCCTATATGCCGCTGTTGGGAATTGTGGCATGTCTGTTACCCTCGCTTAAAGATGGTAAATTACCTGGGTAGACATATATGTGTTTGATTATATTTAACTTTTATTATACCCTCAAAAATTAAATATTTGGGTAATTTGAAGGTTCGGAAATAGAATATTTGTTAAATTTGCATGCCCACAAGTTTCGATAATTAAATATTATATTCGACATGTGGTGTTAGTTTGCTGAATATTAATTAATTAACTTTAGCTTTTTAGTTATGGATATTTCTCATATCGAACACATCGGTATAGCAGTGCCTTCACTTGAAGAGGCTATCCCATTTTACGAGAACATGTTAGGTTTCAAATGCTTTGCAATTGAAGAAGTTGCTGACCAAAAGGTTCGCACAGCCTTTTTTAAGGTAGGTCAAACCAAACTTGAACTTTTGGAGCCCACCGCCGAGGATAGTGCGATTGCAAAATTTATCGCTAATAATGGTGGTCGTGGAGGTATTCAGCACATAGCTTTTGCTGTTCAGGATGGTGTAGCTAACGCTCTTGCTGAGGTAGAAGAGAAGGGCTGTCGTCTTATCGACAAAGCACCGCGTAAGGGTGCTGAAGGTTTGAATATCGCCTTTCTGCATCCGAAGTCGACCGTTGGCACTCTCATAGAACTTTGTGAGGATCCCAACAAGTAATAACAGTTTAGGACCTACTCTCCATTTCATCATATTATATAATAGTTGGGAATAGAATACCTGTCCCAATATATTTAAAATTTAAAAACAGTATCATATTTTATTATGAGCAATCAACTTCAAAAAATTCAGGAACTTATTGATCTGCGCGCTGAAGCTCGTCTTGGTGGAGGTCAAAAAGCTATCGATAAACAGCATGAGCGTGGTAAATATACTGCCCGTGAACGTATTGCACAACTCCTTGACGAAGGTTCTTTTGAAGAACTTGACATGTTTGTTCGTCATCGTTGTACCAACTTTGGCCAAGAGAAAAAATCGTTCCCCGGTGATGGTGTTGTAACCGGCTATGGAACAATCGACGGCCGCCTTGTATATGTCTTTGCTCAGGATTTCACCGTGTTTGGCGGCTCGTTGAGCGAAACAATGGCGTTGAAAATCTGTAAAGTAATGGATATGGCAATGCGCATGGGGGCACCATGTATCGGACTTAATGACTCGGGTGGCGCCCGTATTCAGGAAGGTATCAACGCGCTTGCAGGATATGCCGAGATTTTCCAGCGCAATATTCTTGCTTCGGGTGTTATTCCACAGATTTCGGGTATTCTTGGCCCATGTGCGGGCGGTGCAGTTTACTCTCCGGCGTTAACCGACTTCACCATTATGGCTAAAGGAATTTCCTACATGTTCCTTACCGGTCCGAAGGTTGTAAAGACAGTTACCGGTGAAGATGTTACGCAAGATCAGCTTGGCGGAGCAGAGGTGCATGCATCCAAGAGTGGCGTTACCCACTTTGCAGCTGAGGATGGTGAAGATGCAATACGTATAATTCGTAAACTTATAAGCTATATACCACAGAATAACCTCGAGGAGGCTCCCTTGGTAGAGTGTAACGACCCGATAGACCGACTTGAGGATTCTCTTAATGAGATAATTCCCGATTCGGCCAATCGTCCTTATGACATGTATAAAGTTATCGGTGCCATCATCGATAATGGCGAGTTCCTTGAAATCCAGCGCGACTATGCCAAGAATATCATCATAGGTTTCGCTCGATTCAATGGTCAGTCGGTTGGTATCGTTGCTAACCAGCCTAAGTATCTTGCCGGAGTACTTGACTCTAACGCTTCGCGTAAAGCAGCACGCTTCGTTCGTTTCTGTGACGCATTCAATATCCCATTGGTAACACTTGTTGACGTTCCCGGATTCCTTCCCGGTACAGGCCAGGAATACAATGGTGTTATTCTCCACGGAGCCAAACTTCTCTATGCTTATGGTGAGGCTACTGTTCCTAAAGTTACCGTCACACTACGTAAGAGCTACGGTGGATCACATATCGTGATGAGCTGTAAGCAGCTCCGCGGCGACATGAACTATGCTTGGCCCTCAGCCGAAATCGCAGTTATGGGTGGTGCCGGTGCTGTAGAGGTGCTCTATGCTAAGGAAGCCAAGGCTGCTGAAGATCCAAAAGCTGTTCTTGCCGAGAAAGAGGCAGAGTACAATAAACTCTTCTGTAATCCTTACAACGCGGCCAAGTATGGATATATCGATGATGTTATCGAGCCTCGCAATACTCGTTTCCGCGTCATAAAGGCTCTCCAGCAACTTGCAACCAAAAAGGTTGTTAATCCCGCCAAGAAACATGGTAATATACCTCTGTAATCATTTCGCGATACAACAATAGTTATATGAAAAAGCTAAAACTTATAGCACTTACCTGTGTTGCGCTCGCTTCGCTGACTGCTACAGGACAGGCCCGAAAGGGTACCTTGCACATCAACGAAGTGATGACCAGGAATGAGAGCAACTTTGTTGACGACTTTGGTGGGCGTCCGGCCTGGATAGAACTTTTTAATTCCAAGTTTGGTCCGCTTGAAATATCGTCGGTGTTTATTACAACCGATACCACCACAAGTCCCGATACATGGTATTCAATTCCACTTCACGATGTCAATACCAAGATGCCTAAACGTCAGCACGTTGTATTTTGGGCCGATGGTATGCCGTCACGTGGTACATTTCACACCAACTTTGTGTTGAATCCCGATGTTGAAAATGAAATTTTCCTTTTTGACTCAGATAAGCACACTTTGATAGACCATGTTAAGGTTCCTGTACTTAATCCCAATGAGTCGTATGCGCGTTGCGTAGATGGAATCACTGTTTACGATAACAATGGAAACGTCGACGTAGCCAAGACTTGGGAAGTTCGCGATGACAAGACCGATGGGAAATATGTTACTCCATCAAGTAATAATATTATTGCCGACCGTAATGATAAAGTTGATAAATTTGCAACAAAAGATCCTCACGGTTTCAG
>CANOKG010000229.1 GCA_947566655.1 uncultured Muribaculaceae bacterium
TCGGATAGCATGGTGTATAAGCTGAAAATCCTGTTGTCCATTGATTGTGGCACCGCTTTTCTGAATCAACTTAAGTTTTTGAAATGAAGATATTAAATCTGATCTTTTTATCTACAGTGTTGATGGTTTCGGCTGTGGCATGTGGTAATGATGAACCCGAGACCCCAACCAAGCCAACGACACCTGAGCAACCTTCAACACCCGGTGATGGTGATGATGATGAAATCACGCTTTATCCCTGGGAAGAATCACGTACAGCAATTCTTGATTATACCGATATGGTTCTCTTCTATGGAGGAGGTGCTCAGCGTTATATTCCTAACTGGGATAAGGACCGTATTGAAAGCTATGTGACCTACACCAACGAGCAGGGTGTGGAGACTTGGTTTTTTGACGCATTCCTGTTTTTGGAGTTTGCCGATTATGGCGAAGGTTCCAACATGGTGAGTTTTGCAACAGGCTATAAGGATCCTTCGGGAACGTTGCTCAGTTCGGCTACAAAATATGACTGGGAGAATCTGATCAACTACTTTTTCTCGAAAGGTCACCAGTTGTACGCTCTTGATGAGACTATAGGCGATGCGATAAGCCGTCTTGGTGCGCCTGCCTATAAACGTCGCGTGGTGATTACGATTCCCGAGCCGATACGTAATCAGGATTCGAGCAACGCGTCATCGTCGACAACCTATTGGGGACGTGTCAGTGGCGTGACTCTCGATTTCAGTCGTGATGCCGATAGGGTAAAGGCTTGCAAATGGTATATAGACCGAGTGCGTCAACTGTTTGACAGGGCCAATTTCCAGAATATTGAACTTGCAGGGTTCTATTGGATTGCTGAAAAATCTACTCATACATCGACCATACTACCGCAGGTTGCCGACTATCTCCATAAGTTCAAATACACATTCAACTGGATTCCCTACTATACGGCCGATGGATATGCACAGTGGAGTCAGTGGGGCTTCGACTATGCCTACCTGCAACCCAACTACTTCTTCAATGAGAGTGTACCCGAAAGCCGCCTGCAGGAGGCTTGCCGCATGGGAGCCGGCGCCAATATGGGAATGGAGATGGAGTTTGACGATAATGCTCTTGCTTCACGTGGCCGTGCCTACCGCCTGCGCAACTACATGAATGTGTTCAAGCAGGAAGGTGTATGGGCCAACAAGCGTCTTGCCTATTACCAACACAACAATACAGTGCATACGCTGCGCAAGTCGGGCAATGCCGATGATCGTGCGCTCTACCATGAGTTCGCAACCTTCGTCACCACCCGCCCACTGCGCCGCTAATACCCTGTCAATTTGGCCTAGGGTCGATTCTTCAATCGTTATGCGATCGTTACCGGAAAGGGCGCGTTGAACCCCAGACCACATTCCCACCGGCTTTTGCCACCACCTATATTCACCAAGCGGGCGCTGTCATCGCGACAGCGCCCGCTTGATAAACCAATCATTATCACATTATATCTTAGCAATGAAATTCTCTCTTTCTTTGTTGCTTACGATATTATAACATCTCAGGTGACCGATTGGTTCAGTTGCTACATGATTTTTTTTGAAGAATTTGTCTTTGCGTTTCTCCGTGTATTTAATCAGTTACATCCGCTCAAAGCGCTGCTACAGAATCTATTAATCCAGCCTGAACGACATTCGCCTTCTATTGAAAGCATAATTTTAACCCAGTTGTAGAATTCATGTGTGCCATCTTGATAGAAATCAAGGATTATTGCCTCTCGTTGAATATCTTCAGTATATATTTTTTCGTAATCATTTGATTGAGGTGTATCATATAAATAGATGTATCCACCAGCATCATCATACCCATTTTCCAAAATGTTCACTATGAGGTTTGTCTTGTTAATCCATCCGGTCACACATTCGGTGCTGTCCATTTCCCAGTCAGACAGTATTTTGACCCTAAAACGAAGTTCAGAATCGTCCAAAATATACCCCATATAACACGTGTAATCGGTATTTGCTTGAACGACATAAGTAAAAGGAGTAAAGGATGTAGCCGACTCGAATATTGGTATTGGGTAATTTGTCGGTGACAAAATTCCTCTTTTATACGGTACGCCCGAACAAAATATTATAATACCTAATACTCCTGTTAATATCCGGAAATATTTATTATTTGTATACATAATTCTAAGTTGTTTATTGAGTCCTATTAAGAATGAATATAAAGTTATTTTTGCCAATCTGATTTTCAAATGCTGACCATTGAGAAGCCAAAATTAATATGCAACCTGATGAGACTGTTACATGTTTCGTTGGATTATCTACAACAGTTCCATCATTGTTAGTTCGATGTATAAAAACACCATTTTTTTGAGTATCACTGTATGGATTATATTCTACCGGACTCGGATTAATACCATTTATACAATCTACGGGGCTCCGGCCATTTATTGCATAATGTGAATCATATGGTTTTCCCATACCTTTTTCATCATATAGTACATTGTATTCACCATCAGCAATTGCTCCAAATTTTTCAAAATCAGCCGTTAAGGAAAAACCAATATATTCTCCAATGTCATCAGGCCCATTTTCTCCATATACAGTAACTCTTGCAGATACTGCCCCTTCTCCATCTAATTTATTATTTTTACCCAACTTTTCATTCATAGAACCAGCCATCACAACAACTATTTTTCCAACATACTCTCCTTTTATTTGTGCTTCATCTAACAGTTTCTGAGATGTTAATTGGGTATATTTATATACGTATTCGCCCGTTTCATCATCTTGCGTTCGATACCAATCTTCGCCTGTGGGGTCGATATTGGCTATGGGGTTGGCGGCGCAGTAGAGGTAGGGGTTGAGCCAGGGGTAGTCGCCGGCTTTGGGATCGGTGGTGCGGAACAGGCTTGTGGCGGGGTCATGCATGCGAGCTTCGAAGTCGTAGAGGTTCAGGCCGCTCTCTGTTTCGTACTCCTTCGAGCTGTATTTGTAGCGGTTCACTCCCTGTCCGTTGGAGTTGGCCTTCGGCATGCCGTAGGGGTAGTAGTCAGTCTGTTGCACAAACTTACCATCGGCGTCAACTACCGACCGGACATTCTGCTGGCAGTCTCTGATATACACAAACGCCTTGCCTCGATAATCAAAATAACCCCACGGCAG
>CANOKG010000230.1 GCA_947566655.1 uncultured Muribaculaceae bacterium
AAACACTTAAAAAAGTGAGCTGAATACGGAACAACTAACTGAACACCCTAATAATTAATGATGCGCTGATACGATATAAACGCAAGTCAAAGCGTTGAAAAGAGATTGTGGACTTGGTTGGGTAATTTATTCATTAAAGATATGGCAAAGCAAGAGTATGTAGAGAAAAATAAGTTGTGGCTTGAGGAAAAGGCAAAAGAAGCCGGAGTGAAAGCTCTTGAAGGAGGATTGTACTATAAAGTACTGAAAACGGGTAATAAAGAAGGCCGACGACCTAATCGTGGGAGTGTTGTGACAGTACATTATATAGGAAAGACAATCAATGGCAAGACTTTTGACAGCAGCCGTGGTGGAGTAGCACCAGCGTTCAGGTTGAGGGATCTGATACCCGGATGGATCATAGCCTTGCAACAGATGCATATCGGCGATAAGTGGGAAGTGTATATACCGGCAGATAAGGCATATGGTAAGATAAACCAGCCGGGTATTCCCGGAGGTTCAACTCTGATATTTGAAATAGAATTGATCGGAATAGCGTAGGAAGTTTGCTAATAAAGCCTTACTCGAATAATGGATTTAGTTGGAAGGCTTTGCGAGGAGTGCCGTCGCCAACTGTTATAATACCGCAATATGTGAACTCCCTTTTGTTGATCCAACCAAGCATAGGTGCATTATCTACATGGGTGTCGATGCGAATTCTGACGTTTTTTGATTTGCAAAAATCGAGACAGATGTCGGCTATGCCTTTGGTGCCCGGGGCTGATGCTATCCGGTGTATTGTTCCGTAGGTTTCTTGATCGGGCCATGCTCCATCGATATGAGCGTATGTCGGGTCTTGTCCAATGATGAATGAGAACACTCCGTAGATTTTTTTGTCGGATTCGATTACATAACTATTGCCGTCGATTATGTCGGTTTCGACAATCTCGCGAGATGGATAGTTTCCGGCCCATTGGGTTGTGTTGCCTGATTGGTGCATTCTTATTTTAGCCAAATTGTAGATGCCCATTACTATATCTAAATCGGATAAAGTTGTGTGGCGGACTTTAAATTGCTCAGATATATCAAGTCGTGGGTTTTCAATCATGATTAAAGTTACATAAAACATACAAGGATAGAAAATTTGCGAGATGCCAGACAAGGGGAGTCAAGACTTGCACATTAGGAAAGATTTGGCTAAATTTGCATGAAATAACCAATACATCGTCATATTTTTGACGCGTCACCTTTAACTTAAGATGATAAGATGAAAAGCATCAAATCGGTAATTGCATTTTGTGCCATATCTATGGCTGCTTCCGTGACAGTCAATGCCGCGGAGAAGACACCAGTCGATTATGTCAATCCACTTGTGGGGACATTATCGAAGTTCCAACTTTCAACAGGTAATACATATCCTGCAATCGCTATGCCGGGGGGTATGAATTTCTGGACACCTCAGACTGGCCGAATGGGCGACGGTTGGGTCTATACCTACACCGCAGATAAAATACGAGGGTTCAAGCAGACACATCAACCGAGCCCGTGGATGAATGATTACGGACAGTTCTCAATTCTCCCGACGACAGGTTCTCCGGTTTTTGACGAGAATAAAAGAGCCAGCTGGTTCTCTCATAAAGCGGAAGAGGCAAGGCCGTACTACTATAGGACATATCTTGCCGACTATGATGTGGTGACTGAGCTTGCACCTACAGATCGAGCTGCGCTTTTCCGTTTTACCTTCCCCGATGCGGATTCGGCCTTTGTTGTTGTAGATGCATTTGACCGAGGATCGCATGTGGAAATAATACCGGGTGAAAATAAAATTGTAGGTTATACGACCCGTAACAGCGGTGGAGTCCCCAAAAATTTCCGCAATTATTTTGTTGTGGAGTTTGATAAACCTTTTACTTACAAGGCAGCTGTTGCAGACGGAGATATCCGAAAAGATGAGTTGGCATTCTCGGGCAATCATGCTGGAGCGATAATCGGTTTTCCGACCAAACGCGGAGAGCAGGTCCATGCCCGTGTAGCTTCATCTTTTATCAGTCCCGAACAAGCGGAGTTAAATCTGAAAGAGCTTGGCAATAAGACTTTTGAGCAAGTGAAGGAGTCTGGCCGAGACAGATGGAATGAAGTGCTTGGACGTGTGGAAGTGGGTGACAATGATTTGGACAAACTAAGGACATTCTATTCGTGCCTTTATCGCTCGGTGCTTTTCCCTCGCGGATTCTATGAGTATGATGCACAAGGGCAACCGGTGCACTATAGTCCGTATAATGGTGAAGTACGTCCGGGCTATATGTATACTGATACAGGTTTCTGGGATACGTTCAGGGCTTTGTTCCCTCTTGTAAACTTGTTGTATCCGGCAGAGGCAGCAAAGATGCAGGAAGGGCTTGTGAATGCTTATGAGGAGAGTGGCTATCTGCCAGAGTGGGCAAGTCCCGGTGCATGGTGGGCAACAACTCCGCATCGGTTGTTGCTGACGCTTATCTCAAAGGTATCAGAGGTTATGATGTGGATAAGCTGTGGGATGCTGTTGTACATGGAGCTGATAATTACCTCGAGGGTAGTTCGAGCGGCCGTATGGGACATCAATACTATAATAAACTTGGTTATGTGCCATATAACGTGGGTATAAATGAAAGTGCTGCACGCACACTTGAATATGCCTATGACGACTGGTGTATCTATCAGCTCGGAAAGGCACTTGGTAAGCCTGAAAAAGAAATCGCCCGATATGCCAAGAGTGCGATGAATTACAAAAACCTTTTTGACAAGGAGTATAAACTTATGTGCGGCCGTAATGAAGACGGTTCGTTCGCACGTCCCTTCAGTCCTTTGAAATGGGGAGATGCTTTCACCGAAGGAAACAGCTGGCATTATTCTTGGTCGGTTTTCCATGATCCGGAAGGGCTTATAAAACTGATGGGTGGAAAAGAAGGCTTCAATGAGATGATGGATTCTGTATTTATCGTTCCACCGGTATTTGACGATAGCTATTATGGTGGCGTCATCCATGAAATACGAGAGATGCAGATAATGAATATGGGTAATTATGCTCACGGCAACCAACCGATACAGCACATGATTTATCTCTATGGCTATTCAGGTGAGCCCTGGAA
>CANOKG010000231.1 GCA_947566655.1 uncultured Muribaculaceae bacterium
GCTATCGCATCGCCAAGTCTACGTTCCAGTGCCGCGGCTCCACTATCATTATTTCCACAACCGGGCAACGACAAAGAGAGACTCCCACCAGCCTTGAACGACAAGTGGTGGCTCACGGGCAACGACAAGTCGGCACGATGAATCTGAGGGGTCATCTGTACTTCAAGACGCGCTACTCTCATAGAAGCAATCGAATTATCAGACGCCGGAATGGAAAGACCCAATTTGAAATAGGCCAACGACAGACTTCCCGATCCAACCCTGTTTCCTGAACTATCAACCGCAAGAGTGGTTATAGCCGTATAATCGTGCCTGCCGGTGGGTACATGCAGCTTTGGAGTTGACTCAAACAAAAGCCGGTTATCACGGTCAAAATACCTGTATCTTAAAAATACAGGAGCCACAAAACCATTCGATGACACCGCCACAACGCTTGCCTGCCTATAGGCTTCGGCCACATGCTTATTAAGCCTTATTGCGTCATGGGGTGCCAACAACTATGTCGTTTTATTATCGCTTCCCTACAACTTGAAACCACCTATTTCACTACCTACAACCGACTCTGAAATCACCATCGATGTCAATACCGGGAATTCCTCAGGTTCCACACGTGTCTCCACCCTGAGCATGTAGCTCTCATCATACACCACCCGGTAGCAGCACTTTGTGGTCATCAACATGAAACCATTATCTACCTGATAACAACAGTTAACAGCTCCATCAATAAAATTGGCGACCAAATAAGGCTCCGGAGCCTCCTCATCGACTGAATGGACCGATGCACCCAAATCAGTACCGTTTACCATTAGTTCAACCACCCGACCATCGGGTCCTTGAAAAACACCGATTACGTGCCAGGCCCCCTCGGCAATTATAGCCGGTGGAACAGCCGGAACTAACGATTCTATACCGCGGCAAAGACCCGGGCGCAGGTTAATACAGTTGGAGGCCATAGAAGCCTCACGAGGCAAAAGTTGATTTTTCTTCATAGCATAAAAGATTAAATTTTGCCACAAAATTATAATGGAAATCACCCAACACTTATGCAAAAAATTAAAAGCATAAAGATTGTTACTTCCGGTAATTCCAATTTAAAGCATACAGACGTCCCCGAATCACCTGACTGTTCTCATAAAAGGCTCGGTTTTTCTACTCCAAAAGAGGAGTTTTCAAACAAATCGCTAATTTTGCACTTGCCATTCGAACCTACGCAGTGAATATACTCCTTTAATGAAAGATGCAGTCAGTCAATATGGCCTTGATCTTAATGGCAGTTGGAATATTCGATTAATGTCACATATAGGTCGACACCCTAATGCATACCACGATTGGATTTTAAATAATATTTACAGCATAAATAAGATTCCGAATATAAACACAGAAATATTTCTTAAGGAATTTAATAAACGAATTGTACAACCAGTTTTGGAACATCCCGAAATGCTGAACAAAGCTTTTTGGAAACTAAAAAAATAAATTATCATGACAAGATATTATTATCAACCACACATGAAAAGGAGTCAGAACAGAATAGAGGGATATATAACCTTTTTCAAAGGTTATATATATGCATTCAAAGAAGATCTGAAGAAATATCCTTTTGGCAAACTGTACTTACGCAATGGAATTTTTCCTAAATATGTTTATTTAGGAGGTGATGTAAGCTGTATCAGTGAGGAATGGAAGGATATCATAGAGCCATTTGTAGAGGGTGATCCATCAATAGAATTTATACCCGTCGAGGTCATCAGTGAAGAATATGGAAATAGAACTTACTATTTGGTCTTTATAGAAGAAGATCCCGAAATTGTCGATTACGAGCGCTCAAAGTATATTTGTGGCGACAGATTGACGGTACCTTGCCTGCGATACGAAAAGGTCAAGAACCTTAACCTATTTGGCGTAAAAGATACCATTTTCAATTTTATCATTTCAAAACGCATTTACAAGTTGCTTAAGGATGCGAAGTTAACTAATGGCCTCGAATTTAATCCGGTTACCGCTCTAACTGCCGAATAACTTACCGCTTCATTGCATTTGCTATTCGATAAGGCAGGCTTATTTGATAGGTGAACTTGGGCGTGAATGCCCAGGGTACTATCTACGACACTGCCAAACACTTTAAAAACAGATTGTTTATCAACTGATTAAATATACCTTGGACGTCCTCGCCCAAGATTACAACACACTAATAAGATAATTAATAATATTGCTGTCCGATAAAACTTGATAAATCTTTTTTTTTTAGATGTCAACCGAACAACTCGGAATGACTGCCAACTCTAATAAGTTTTATCGTATTGGTCGTTTCGTCAATCCATATCAGAAGAAAGTCGCCCTCAATATGGCACTCCATGTGCCCGACGTAATCACCATACAACATATGTGCACGGTATTTCTCAGGAATGGCTTGATCTGTCTTTAGATATGTGTTAATGAAATAGTACAACTCCATTAACTTTTAGGGCTGATTGGCAAATTTTTTCAAGTCCTTCTTGAATTGTTTGCCACTCTTTATCTCTTTCATTTCAAATCAAGTGATTGAAGAAAAGACTCATAACTATCCATATTGACAGTGGTGAGGTTTTCTTCATTCTGAGCTTCTGTCATTGCTGCACGAGTGGTTGCATTGGGCGTATTGTATGCAACATCCATAAGAATAGTTTCAACATAGTTATTCAGGCTACGATTATCGCGTGCAGCCAACTGCTTCAGCCTATCAATAAGTTCCTCACGCAGACGAAACATTGCTGATTTTCTATTTATTGCTACTTCCATAGTGCTATCATTTATATAGCAAAGTTATATCTATTTTATTTCACAAACAAATATTTCCGCTAAAAGTTTGGGGATTGAGCTATAATTCCTAAATATGAGCCGTCATTCAGAGGAGTGCATTACATATTAACTAATCACAAGAAGTATTTTAAGAGTATGTTTGAATTTGACCCTCAATATTAATACGAGTTAAATTCAAACACACTCTAAGAGCCTGTCTGGTTTTAACTCGTA
>CANOKG010000232.1 GCA_947566655.1 uncultured Muribaculaceae bacterium
ATATGCAGCTGAGGATAGTCGTTTTCATGCACTCCATATCGAAAACAGCGGTGTTTCAACAGCCCGTAACAAGGGCCTCGAAGTATGCCGAGGTCGTTACATAACATTCTTAGACCCCGATGACTCTATGAGACCAGATATGTTGTCACGTATGCACGAATTGATATTGGAATATGACGCTGATGTAGTGCAAGTAAATTTCTACAAGGAGTACACCAATACCAAGAGGCGGAGTCACTTGGCAAAAGAAATCACCATTCTCGATCGAAAACAGATTGCCTTGGAGCTTTTAAAAGGTCATCGTATTCCTAATTATGTATGGAACAAACTTTTCAAGAGAGAAGTTATTGATACTCCATTCCCCAAAGGCATGCTGTTTGAAGATATATATGTCATGTCCCATTGGTTAAAGAACATGCACAAAATGGTGATCGCTCCCGACGTTCTCTACGACTATCGTCAACGACGTGGAAGCACAATGCACTCCAATTATGCCCAAAACCGTTTCGACTATCTTAAATCAATGGAGGGTATGGCCAAAAGAGTAAAGGAAATTGAACCCGACGCGATTTCAGACAGTTTTGTATCGAAATGTGAATGGAGAGGTATAATTAACGCAGCCAAAGATATAGCCCGGTATGAAAACAATACCCACCGCGAACAGATCGAAACAACAATCAATAAAATATCGGATATTGCAAAAACAAAACCTAATCCATCGCTTTCCCTCTTAGGATACAAGCTATATGTAAGAGCCATATTACTACGTAAATCTCCCCGACTCTTTGCACTATACATACGATGGGTCAAGAAATGCAACCTTTTAAAAAAGAATAGAAGTAAAAAGCTGTTCAAATAGAAACTACACTCATTTCCTATTGTAATTTAACCACAAAAGGAGTACCTTTGTAGTTCAAAATATAATTCATAAACACTCATTGAACTGATTTATTACAATGGCACAACAAGAAGATGTATTTAAAAAAATCGTTTCACACGCCAAGGAATACGGTTTCGTCTTTCAATCAAGTGAAATATATGATGGCCTGTCGGCTGTCTACGACTACGGCCAAAACGGCGTAGAACTTAAAAACAACATCAAACGCTACTGGTGGGATGCAATGACACTTCTGCACGAGAATATCGTAGGGATTGACTCGGCAATCTTCATGCACCCGACAATTTGGAAAGCATCGGGTCACGTTGATGCTTTTAACGACCCTCTTATCGATAACCGCGACTCTAAAAAACGTTACCGCGCCGATGTGCTTATTGAAGAGGAGATCGCCCGCATGGATGACAAGATTGAAAAGGAAGTCGCTAAAGCTGCCAAACGCTTTGGAGAATCGTTTGATGCCGAACTATTCAGAACAACGAATCCCCGCGTACTCGAGCATAAAGCCAAACGCGATGCACTTCACGAGCGTTTCTCTCAGGCGATGAACGACAACAACCTTGAGGAGCTTCGTCAAATCATCATCGACTGTGAAATTGTTGATCCGATAAGCGGGACAAAGAATTGGACCGATGTGCGCCAATTCAACCTCATGTTCAAAACCGAAATGGGCTCGACGGCCGATGGTTCAATGACTGTTTATCTGCGTCCAGAAACTGCACAGGGCATTTTTGTAAACTATCTCAATGTGCAAAAAACCGGTCGCATGCGCATCCCATTTGGCATAGCTCAGATAGGCAAGGCATTCCGTAACGAGATAGTTGCACGCCAATTCATATTCCGCATGCGTGAATTTGAACAGATGGAGATGCAATTCTTCGTACGTCCCGGTGAAGAACTCAAGTGGTTCCAGCAGTGGAAGGAAACTCGCTTGAAGTGGCACAAAGCTCTCGGTCTCGGTGATGAAAAATATCGCTACCACGATCACGAAAAGCTCGCCCACTATGCCAACGCGGCTACTGATATCGAGTTCAGGATGCCATTCGGCTTCAAAGAGGTTGAGGGTATACACTCCCGTACCAACTTTGACCTTTCCCAACATGAAAAATTCTCGGGCAAAAATATAAAATACTTTGATCCGGAACTGAACGAAAGTTATACTCCATATGTAATCGAGACATCTATCGGTGTTGACCGTATGTTCCTGTCGGTTCTTTGCTCAAGCTATGAAGAGCAACAGCTTCCCAACGGAGAGACACGCGTTGTACTGCACCTGCCCGCTCCATTGGCACCGATTAAATGTGCTGTTATGCCACTCGTGCGCAAAGACGGACTACCCGAAAAAGCCCGCGAGATTGTTAATGATCTAAAATTTGATTTTGCAACACACTACGACGAAAAAGATTCTATCGGAAAACGTTACCGTCGTCAAGATGCAATTGGCACACCATTCTGCATCACAGTAGATCACCAGACGCTTGAAGACAACACCGTTACACTGCGTCGCCGCGACTCCATGGAGCAAGAGCGCGTAAATACTGCTGATTTACACAAGCTTATCCACGATGAGGTTAGCATTAACTCGCTCCTTCGTCGACTCGGATAATACCAATTTTGTGGTTAATAATATTTAAAAGATAGCCTAATAATTATTTTTAGGCTATCTTTGACCGTTAATATAGAAAACACGAAAATAATTATGAGTTCTAAAAGTTCCAAAATAATAACCTGGTCAATAATTGGGGGCATACTTGTAATCCTGCTTCTCGGAGGCGGATGTACAGCATGTGGTACCTACAACAGTTTGGTGGGACAACAGGAAGATGTTGACAAGGCCTGGGGAAATGTAGAGAATCAATATCAGCGCCGCGCTGACCTTATTCCTAATCTTGTCGCAAGCGTAAAAGGTTATGCGAGCCACGAATCTACAACGTTTGAAGCTGTCACCGATGCACGTGCCGGACTTGGCTCTGCACTTGAAGCTGTGAACAAGCTGAATGCCGACAGCGCCTCCTATTCTCCTCAAGCAATGTCTTCTTACACTCAGGCCCAGCAGCGTCTACAAAGCGCACT
>CANOKG010000233.1 GCA_947566655.1 uncultured Muribaculaceae bacterium
ATTTGTAAACTTCAATACCGATGAAAAGAAGCGCGTAGCCAAGATGATGCAACTGCTGCAGGAATCCGAAGCTATTGAGGAACTGGGAATCGGAAGAGTTAGAGATCACTTCTCCAACACCCTGTTCCCCGGCACCTCCACTCTTCAGCATCATGCCAAATACTTTGTCGTGATGCCGTCGTTATATTACCATACAGCCTTCAAGAGCCGTAAATTTCAAAACATCGCCGAAGTCAGCCGTTATATCCGAGAAGCTGAAATTCAGATTACCCGACAATTAGCAAAATGGGATAATGGAATTGTCCGAACTACTGAAACAGGAATAACCGGGATAAACACATTAAAAGATGCTTTAAATGACTATACCAAATATGTCAAATACGATCCCACCTACATTTATGGAAGCGGATTGGCAAAATATGGCATTATCCCTGACACCGGAGTTGAAAGATTGATTCTGGAATTGAACAAAAAGCATTTTGAAGATCCTCATAGCAATCATTCTCTTAAAAGCGACAATCCTACTGAGGATTCCGGCGATCTCACAGGCGAAATGCAACTGATCAAAACCTGCGGGGAAACTTACGACTTCTTCAACGGCAAGGAAATGGATATTCGTTTATCCGAGAAGGAAGCCGCCTTTCTGAAAGACAGAATACTCACAAGTTGCGAGGGCACAATGCTCGCCTATCTTATCGATAGCAAATATAAAATTCCGGGAGATATCGGCTATTTCGATATCGATGGAATATTGGTTGACTTAAATCCATATGTGTTCGACATCTACCAAAAATCCGTACTCCTCTCAAAACTAATTCACCTTTTAGATTGGAGGTTCAACTATACCTATTATGCCAGTTTCGATAACGATGATTACAAATCTTGCGAAGAGGAATACTCCACGCTATTGGCTAAATACAAAGACGATTTATATAATCGAAAGGCATATACAGCCTTATTCGACTACATCCGTTCCATTGATCAGAAATTCACGGATTTCTGTGAAGGCTGTTATAACGCAATCATAGCTGGTGACCATAAACTGGTTGATCAGCTTGTCAAGACTCGCGAGCGCCACGTTAAGCGAGAGCGCAGTAAAATTGGAAATATTGCGTATCGCGACCAAAAACGTATCAATCCATATCCAAACACTTTCCGATGGGAAACCGTGCGCACCATGGTAAACGAAATCAGAAATCCTGAATAAGACGATGGCTGAAAAACTAATGAAAGAACATCTTTACGGTGATCTGCTTGCACCTACTCCCGGGTATTCCACCGACTTTGCTCTTGGTATGACCTATTGCCTGAGTTTTGAAGCCATGCTTACTGCTTATCTGGCATTTGGTATGCTTGGAGAGATGGACGACAACGTTATTCTCTCACAGCATCTGTTGTTAGAGGCCATTACAAAGAGCAGTGATAAGGTTGTGGTTTTCTGCAACAAAGGCGGGATAAAAGTGCCTCCGACTGTCCGCAAGGTTTACTCGTTGATGGAACGCAATATCTTTGAGGTATTTGATAGACATAACAACAAAGCTAACTTCCATCCCAAGCTTTGGTTAATCCGAGAAATCAACAACGACGATAAGAAAGATATCCTTCTTAAACTCATTGTCACAAGCCGTAATCTGGCCTATACTGACAACATCGACTGTATCGCCTGCCTTACCGGAAAGGTTGGATCGACATATGCCAACAACGAAAAGCACCACCGTCTGAAAGCTTTCATCGAGCGTGTCATCAAAGAATCAAACATCAACCCCGACCAAAAGAAATCAGTATTGAAACTGGCTGATGATCTGGGGCGTGTCGAGAAGTTCGATGTTGAAACACCATTTGAGGATTACGACTTCTATCCCTATCTGTTTAATCACGACTTTGGCCTACCTCAAGTGAAGGATTACCTTGTAGGGACTGAGAGCATCATCGTTTCTCCATTTATCGACAAAACAATGATCTCGAGACTTACTCCGGGAAACAGGTGCAAACATACACTCATCACCCGAAAGGAGTACGTTGACAAAACCATTTTTGAAAAGTTCTACAATAAGGGCGGTGTCTACGTGACGCTCGATGACTTGGCAAGCCGAGGCATGGATCTGCATGCCAAGATGTATCATGTATGGAATGGCCGTAACGAACAGCATCTGTTTCTCGGTTCAGCCAACGCCACAACTTCGGCCTTTGAACGAAACGGAGAATTTCTTCTTAAGCTGAAATATAAATCCGGCAATACGCGATCGGCACAATTCCTGAACGATTTCTACGAGAAAGACAACCGCGACAGTAAATTCATGCCATTGAATGAGCCATTGGAAAATGCTTCATCCATCATCAAGTGGGATGTGGCGGAATCCGCCATGAAAGACTTAATGTGTGCCGATGACCTGAAAGCACAAATAACGCATCACCGCGATGGCAGTTTTTCCATAGCGGTTTCTTCAAGCCTCAAGAGCTTGTCTAACGAAGTCCTCATAGCCCCGCTTCAGAAGAAAGAACTTTTGCAACGATGGACAGGTAGAGCATTATTTTCCGATCTGAGGCTCGATGAGTTATCCGAATTCTTCATCATATTATCAACCACTCCCGATGGCGCGCATCATGAGGCAGTTATTAAAATCGCTACCATAGGCATGCCATCTACCCGAGACCAGGGGATATACAAAGGCATCATCAAGACTGAGAAAGATTTTTTCCGTTTCCTTGAACTCATGCTTACCGATACTCCCTTGCAATATATTTCAGGCGAGATACTGACAAAAGAGAATAGTGGCAAGAAAGCAACAACCGATGAAATCCCTCCTTTCTAGAGCCTATACGAGAAAATGTTGAAACTCGCCGCAACCAACCCGAAACAAATCCATGAAATCGGCAGGTTGATAGGCAAACTTGGTGACAACGTGGTCCCTCCGGCCTTTATCAAGATGTACAGATTTTTTGATTCGGCAATCAGATAAATAC
>CANOKG010000234.1 GCA_947566655.1 uncultured Muribaculaceae bacterium
GAGCCTACATGCTCATCCCCAACACCAAGGTAAAGTTCAAGAATGCTTTTCCGGCAGGAGCAATCGCAGGAACCGCATTCCAGGCATTGCAGTGGCTGTTTGTCACCGGACAGCTCTACGTGTCCAAATACAACGCCATCTACGGCTCGTTCTCATTCCTTCCGTTGATGCTCATATGGATGCAGCTCTCGTGGCTCATAACGCTTGCAGGAGCCTTGATATGCTGTTCGGCACAGAATATATCGCTATTCAGTTTCAACCGTCAGATCGTGAATATCTCGGAAAACTACCGCCGCAAAGTCTCCATCGCAATGCTCTCGGTAGTTGTAAAAAGGTTTGCAGCCGGAGAGAAGGCCATAACCCCGATGGAGATCGCAAAGCAATGCAATATGCCCACACGCCTTGCCGCGGTAGTGGTGGACCGTTTGCTCAACTGCGGACTGCTCGTGAGAATTGCGCCAAAGGGGGAACAGGAGCTGTCCGATGACATGCCCGTACAGCCGGCGCTCAGCATAGACCACTACACCCTGTCCTACGTGATAAGGACACTCCGAGACTTTGGAGAAGATGACTTTATCCCCAACTTCAACGCCGAATTTCCACGGGTGATAGCGGCCTGCAACAAGATAAACGATGAGATATACCAGGCCGAAGGAAACATACTTCTGACCGACCTGTGACATCGCTACACAACCATGAATACAACTGGATATTATCATAACCCCAATACTAATTTATTAATCATTTCACTATCATGAAAGAGGTAATTTCAACAACTGCGGCTCCCGCCGCTATCGGCCCCTACAGCCAGGCTATCAAGTGTGGATCTCTCCTGTTCTGCTCAGGTCAGATTCCCGTAAACCCCGCTACCGGCGAAGTTCCCGAAGGCATCCAGGCCCAGACCGAACAGTCTCTCGCTAACGTAAAGGCCCTTCTCGCCGAGGCTGGCACAAGCATCGACCGCGTAATCAAGACCACCGTTTTCCTCGCCGATATGAGCCTCTTTGGCCCCATGAACGAGGTTTACGGACGCACTTTCACCGAACCTTTCCCCGCTCGTTCAGCCGTAGCTGTGCGTGAGCTCCCCAAGCAGGTACTCGTAGAGATCGAGGTTATCGCTGAAGTAGGCTAATAGCAGCGGGGATAGCCCCGCGTTGAATCACTTTATTTTCCGGCGCAGTATTTCTATAATACTGTGCCGTTTTCATTGTCAGGATGGTACTTAATGGAGTGGAGAAGACGTTTTTGCGCCGATAGTTTAGCCTAAATTGACATTTAAAGCGCAGGAAGTGAAAAATATGCAAATTTTCGCTAATATACAGCTAAAATTTTATCCAAAAAGCTTGCATATGTTAAATATCCTCATTATCAGACACTTTTAAGACCATGAATTGTTGTAAAATTAAGAAGTGGATAATTTCCATAATGAGCACATTAAGAATTTAGGTTTGGGAACATTGAATTTCACTCACCATATTGAGTTTGCAAATAGCAACCAAAGTTGTTATCTCAAAACGTAAACACATCAAGATTTGCAAATACAATCACCATGAGTATTGATTGCATTTTCAATAGTTACGAATTGCAACCTCATAAGTTATTCGGAATTGCAAATTGAATCACTTTGATTTTAGAATTTCTCTTACGCAAACTGCCTATCTTTTGCATATCCAAACTATATTCAAAATAAAACTAAGGGTAAAATCAAGCATTATATATTTTATACAATTTATCTATATTATTGATTGTATGTATAATAATAAATATTTTTAATGTAGCGCTTTAAATAATTAGCACACATCTCCGCTTAATGTCAAATTCGCCCTAAAATACCACCTTAATAATCAGCATGTCAAAATTATACATATATACATTTAAATAAATGCTTGATATTTAGCTAATCAACCAGTCAGTCTGTTTGCAAACAAGAATCGTCGCCATTTGCGTTTTCAAACCAACATTTACAAACATGAAGCACCCCTATTCCGACTATCAAACACTATTTTACATACATAAATTTTGATGTTTGATAAATTATGATTACATTTGCACACATAATTAAAAGTTCAAAATATTAAAGTTTGCAATTTATGGATCTTGTTTCAAGGCTCAAACAGTATCTAAACTTTAGAGGTATCAGCATCACACAATTTGCAGATGAATGTGAGATCCCCCGCCCGACCGCTTCACAGCTTCTGGCCGGACGCAACAAAAAGGTCAGTGATGAGATCATTGGCAAAATCCACTACACCTACCCCGACTTATCAGTCTCGTGGTTGATGTTTGGCGAGGGAGATATGGTTGCCGACGCAAATATTAAAATCTCAGAGCCTCAAACAGATAAAAACGGCGCCGAGAATCGGCCTCAACACATTGAGCCACAAGATAGTGCAATTATTGAAGACAACATTTTCAGCGAGCATGATTCTGACGCAAATACATCAGCATCCGCTAAAATTGCAAACGAAGACTTTTACTTCGGCGATACGACCTTCACATTCGGGCCTAATCACGGAACATCGCACATCGAACCACGAAATGAAACCCCTGAGGTCAACCCACCAACAGATCCTAATCGCGACAACGATTCCGCCAACATGACGCAGACGCCACAGGCCAACACCATAACCGTCACCCCCGAGAAGGGAAAATGTGTAACCGGAATTGTGGTCTACTACAGTGATTCGACATATGAATCGTTCATCCCTGATCCTGACGCAAAAATACCATTCATTCGCTGACACCCCACTACGCCACCTATTCTTTACAAACGCATTCTTTACAACCGCACGACCTTAAACACAACGGGGCGCGCGCCGTCGGGACACGCCACGACCCTCACTCCATCGTTGCCCTTGCTACATTCCAGATTCATAATTGAGACTATCGCACCCCACGCCTGACGGCAAAAACCTTCGGGACAAATGCTCCCGTGGCTAAACGTCCACGC
>CANOKG010000235.1 GCA_947566655.1 uncultured Muribaculaceae bacterium
GTCGCGGTCTTCGTCGGGTATGTCGGTGGGTTTCTTCTTGCCTGCGCGGATAGCCTCGGCGTCTTCTTTCTTTTTGGGTACCCAGATGCGGCCATCGTTACGGAGCGACTCCGACATCAAGGTAAGCTTCGACTAATCCTCTCCGTGTACTGGGATACAGGTGGGGTGGATCTGGGTGAAGGCAAGGTTAGAGAGATAGGCTCCTTTTTTGAAAGCCTGTACTGCTGCCGATCCGTTGCAACCCATGGCGTTGGTCGACAGGAAGAATGTGCGGCCATATCCACCGGTAGCGAGTACTACAGCATGAGCTGCATAGCGCTCTATGGCACCGGTGATTAGGTTACGTACGATGATACCGCGTGCACGACCGTCGATCATTACGATGTCGAGCATCTCGCGGCGGTTGAACGACTTGACGGTGCCTTTCTCGATTTGACGGTTTAGCGAAGCGTAGGCTCCGAGGAGGAGCTGTTGGCCGGTCTGGCCCTTGGCATAGAATGTACGCGATACCTGTGCGCCACCAAACGAACGGTTGGCCAACAAGCCGCCATATTCGCGGGCAAATGGAACACCCTGCTGTACACACTGGTCGATGATGTTGTTGGCTACTTCGGCCAGACGGTAAACGTTGGCTTCGCGAGAGCGGAAGTCACCACCTTTCACTGTGTCGTAGAACAGACGGTAAATGGAGTCGCCGTCGTTCTGGTAGTTCTTGGCTGCATTGATACCTCCCTGTGCGGCGATTGAGTGTGCGCGGCGGGGTGAATCCTGTATGCAGAAGTTGAGCACGTTGAAGCCCATCTCGCCAAGGGTTGATGCGGCTGATGCACCTGCAAGACCTGTACCAACGACGATGATGTCGAGGTTGCGCTTGTTGGCGGGGTTCACGAGCTTTTGATGTGCTTTATAATTGGTCCACTTTTCAGCTATGGGACCTTCGGGGATCTTACTGTCGATCTGATATTCGGGAAGTTTGCTCGACTCGATATCGGCAAAGTCCTTCATGATGGGGGTTGAGTCGATCATCCCCTCGAGATTCTTAATGTCTGCCATTGTCTGAAAATATAGGATTATTCGTTAGTTTCATTTGATTCGCAGTTGCCGCATTTGCTCTGGCACTCGGTAGCCTCTACCGCTTTGCAGCTCTCACCTTCGGCAGCTTTGCAACATTCAACGGTCACGGTTGTTACCTCTTCACATTTTGTAAAGGTGCAACCACCGTTGGCTTGGCCGGCGAGTTCATTCCACTCTTTTGAAATACCGCAGTCGCAGGCACCGTTGGCGCGAACGGTGAATACAACAGCCTGGGCGAGGAAGAGAACGATAACAATAGAGGTCCACCAGTTGCCGATAGTCTTAAGACGCGACATCCAGATACCGTTGTTCCAGCCGGCCGACTGGAACATTGACCAGAAACCGTGGGTCATGTGGAACCACAATGCGATGAAGCCGATCACATAGGCGGCTACAGTGATGGGGCACTTGAAAGCTTGGTCGATGAAGTAGATACCATTGGCAGGATCGGGCTCATGCTGGCCAAGAACTTCGGCAAGCTGCATCTTGCTCCAGAATTGTACCAGGTGAAGCACAAGGAATGCAAGTACAACGATGCCGAGCACGAGCATGTTCTGTGATGCCCACTCAACCTGCTTGGGCTTGGAGGTCACGGCATAACGGTCGTTACCACGAGCCTTGCGGTTTTGTACTGTAAGCCATAGGGCATAGATGATGTGAATAATGAACAGTAGGGCGAGTCCGGCCGATGCAACCAAGGCATACCAATTGGCTCCCAACAGATAACAGATCGTGTTGTAAGCCTCAGGCCATAGAATGGCTACACTGTTCATCAAACAGTGAAATGTTACAAATAGGACGAGACAAACTCCGGTGATGGCCATCACGAGTTTTCGGCCTAAAGATGAGTTAGTTAACCACATAAGAGATTAATTGTTATTAATAATGATTTAGTTTGAAAATTTACTCTTATATATATGTGCAGGTAAGTGTGATGTCGTGGCACACTCCTTTACGCTACAAAATTAGAATTTTTCCCGCGCCTTTACAACAATTAACGAAAAAATTCTGCATTTTATGCACGGCTGTCCCGATTTTACCGGGAGATAATCGCTAAGTAGAAGTAGATACATAAAGACAAAAGGGACAGAAGAAACAAAAGAATTTTCTGTCATACGAAGCGACGGAGTCTGAAAACCGATGACTAACCTTTTCACTATATTCATGATGAATCAATTAAATAAGTAAGTGTCAAGAATTAGTTTATATTATAATTTATTGATGTCGGGACATTTCCCGGGTTTACGAAGATGGAGTTATGGGGCTCCATAATAACTGATGAGTAAGGTCGGGAAATGTTCTGAAATCGGTGAAGAATAGTATAAACTAATTCCTGACACTTACTTAGAGACTGTCTGGTTTTAACTCGTATTAAGATCGAGTGTCAATTTTATGCGAATTTTAAATTGTGAAGAAGGAACGTAGCGAGCTACGTGACTGATGAATAATCTAAAATTCGCCAAAATTGGCCTCAAGATTAATGCGAAACTAATACTTAAAATCCTTCATTCTATAATATAGTCATTTTAGTGTGTTAAAACCAGACAGGCTCTTAGAAAAATTCATTTGTTTCTTTTGGCCCTTTTGTCCTTTTGTATCTTTTTTCAACAACTTATCAGGAAACAATATTCTTCTGTTGCTTTTGACTCTTTTGTCTTTTTGTATCTTTTTCAGTGGCCGATCAGTTGCTCTTTGTTGGTTATTAATTAGATATAATTTGACTGTGAATTTTTTTTTAAATTTGTTGTGAAAAAATTTGGCGGTTCAGAAAAATGGCAGTAACTTTGTACCCGCAAATGGGAACTATCCCACATATGGCTCATTAGCTCAACTGAATAGAGCATCTGACTACGGATCAGAAGGTTACAG
>CANOKG010000236.1 GCA_947566655.1 uncultured Muribaculaceae bacterium
AGATAATACGTCGTTACTTCACGGCTTTAAATAATATGGCCAACGGTGATGGTAATGAGGCTGAGGTTAATAAGATAGCATTGCTTTTTAAACAGGCCAACATCGATATAACTTATCGTCGTTGTATTAAGGCGGCGCGGGATCGTGCTGAGGCTTCAGGAAATCCATGCTCGGCAATGGAACTCGCCGACGGTACGATTATTACCGCCGAGACCAGTGAACTGCTCGGCCCTTCGTCGGCTCTCATACTGAATGCAGTCAAACATCTCGCAGGTATCAAACACGATTTGAAACTTATCCCGCAGGAGCTCATAGAACCTATTCAGCACACGAAACTTACTTATCTTAAAGGTCGTAATCCACGCCTTCATAGCGATGAGGTATTGGTGGCTCTATCAGTTCTGAGCACTCACGATGAAAACTGTCGTCGTGCTCTCGAGGTGTTGCCGCAGTTGAACGGCTGTCAAATGCATTCGACTGTAATGTTGGGTGAAGTTGACCATAAGATTTTTAAACGTCTTGGAGTGGGACTCACATGTGATCCTTCCAAAAAAGTGTAATAGATTATGAATATCAACGATTACTGGACCGGTCGACGTACGGTTCGTCGGTACTCTGAACGCGAGGTGACCGATGAACTTCTTAACCGTATGCTCGAAGAGGCCGCCCACGCGCCAACTACCGGCAACATGCAACTTTATAGTGTTATCGTAACCCGAGGTGAAGAGGCTAAGCAAGCCCTTGCTCCGGCCCACTTTAATCAGCCACAGGTCATGGGGTGTGATGTTGTTTTGACATTCTGTGCCGATTTCAACCGATTCTCTCGTTGGTGTGAGAATCGTGATGCCGAGCCGTGCTACGATAACTTGCAGTCGCTCGTGGCAGCCGTTTTGGATACAGCATTCTTTGCCCAGCAGTTTAATACAATTGCCGAGCTTAACGGGCTTGGGTGTTGCATGTTGGGAACCACAACCTATAATGCCGATAAAATTGCCGAGGTGTTGAAACTACCAAAATTGGTTGTACCGGTTATTACATTGACGGTAGGATATCCGGCCGAGGATCCCTGCGATGCCGGCCGACTGCCTGTTGAATCGTTCATACACCAAGGTCGATATCACGACTATGCATCTGATGATATAGACAGATTTTATGCCGAAAAAGAAGCCCGCAGTGATAGTAGACAATTCGTTGTCGAAAACGGTAAAACAACTTTGGCTCAGGTATTCACCGATGTTCGCTATCCACGTTCCAACAATGAGCTGTTCAGCGAGAAATTCGCTCAATTCCTCCGTCAGGCAGGTTTTTGATAAATACATACTTCATTATAAAGCAACCTCTTAATATGGAAGATTTACGTGAAGTAATAGAGCGAATATATAATGAAGTTATCCCATTTTCCGGAAAAGGGAAAGTGGCTGATTATATACCGGCTCTTGCCGAGGTGAATCCTCGACAGTTGGCTATTGTGGTTGATACACTCGACCATGGGAATTTTAAGGTAGGAGACAGCGAGGTACCATTTTCGATTCAAAGTATATCAAAGGTATATGTCTTGTCGATGGTTGCAAGCCATCTGGGCGAGGAATTATGGACGTCGGTAGGCCGGGAGCCCTCGGGCAATCCGTTTAATTCATTGGTGCAACTTGAATATGAGCATGGTATTCCGCGTAATCCATTTATCAATGCCGGGGCGCTTGTTGTAACCGACCGCCTGATAGATCTTTATCCACGTCCCAAGGAGGCATTACTCGAATTTGTGCGTAAACTTGCCGGCAACGATGATATATATTATGATCATAGGGTGGCAAACAGTGAGCGGCAGAATGCCGACCGTAATATGGCACTGGCATATTTTATGAAAAGTTTCGGCAACATTCATAATGATGTGGAAACTGTGATTGATGTATATTGTCACCAATGTTCGATTGCGATGTCTTGTTCTGATTTGGCGAGAAGTTTCCTTATGTTTGCCAATAAAGGAGTCAACCCGCTCAATGGTGAACGGGTGCTTACCGAGAGTCGGTCTAAAAGAATCGGGGCATTGATGGCAACATGCGGATTCTATGATGAAAGCGGAGATTTTGCATATCGGGTAGGGCTTCCGGGCAAGAGTGGTGTCGGGGGAGGTATAGTGGCTTATATGCCCGGTAAGCTTACAATGGCAGTATGGAGTCCGGCTCTTAACAGCTATGGCAACTCAATTGCCGGAATAGAGGCTTTCGAACGTTTTACAACTTCCGTGAGGAGTTCAATCTTCTAATAGCAGGTCTCTGTGTGAATGCAGAGCAGTAGTTTTCTCGCCGTGAATTATTAAATAGTGTTAAAATCATTGGGTTTTTTGTTTGTTTCAAAAAAAAATATTTATTTTTGAAGAAAATATCTAAAGTTTTTACTTTATCGATATTTTTAGTATTAAAAACTTTACTTACGCTTAAATTTTTTACGTATGAAAATTTTGCTATCACTTTGTTCCGGTATAATAATGACCGGTGTTGCTTACAGTTTGTATAACGCAGCCAATGATTATGGACTTGCTACAATATCACTTCCTCCGGCAATTATTGCACAGGATGATGATACCTCGGGTGGAGATGAGACAAGTGGTAATCCTACCGATTGTAATCGTTCCGATTTGGTATGTTATTCACAACAGTATAGTATAAAAATTATTGATCGAAAAAAATCTGACTCTGAAGGGTATATAACACTTAGCGATGATTCTCGCGTAAAGTTCTTACCAAATACATTGTATTATATTGAAGAAATATATGTCGATTGTGTCTCTTCCACAAAAGTTACTGATGTATGTGATACAAAGAGGAATGGTTCGTATATAGTTTCGGCCAAACCGGTGGGAGATGGTACAAATTGAGAATCCAAATAAAATATGGTTTTGATGAAAAAAATAAACTTATTCCTCGGGACGGTGTTGT
>CANOKG010000237.1 GCA_947566655.1 uncultured Muribaculaceae bacterium
GCAGCACTCGCACCTGAAACGAGCGCGTCTACCATTCCGCCACCTGGGCTTTTGTGGCTACAAAGATAGCACCGATTTCGGGTTTGTGCAAGTGTTTTATATTGTTTTTTATTTTTGGTCGGGGATTATTTGTAGTCGTGGGAGTCCGAGTCTGGCTCTAAGGTATTGTGTGAGTTGCTGTTGCTGCTTGTCACTGATGTGGTGTCGGTAGGTTATCAGAGCTATATTCAATGTGTCATTTTGTCCGGTCAGAAGATTGGCTCGGATAGTGTGGGCAATGGATATCCGCTCAATTTGCGGGTATATTATTTTTAGTTCGGGTGCCACGGTAAGTGCCATCGTATCGATGCGGGTGGTGACGTTGGCAACGCGTTGCAGTGAGTCGATGGTGCGTTGTTGTGACGTGATTGTGGCTTGAGATACGTTGTAAAAGTCGCGGAGCATTGCTGTTGAGGTGTTTTGCAGCGTATTGGGATCGAGCGAGTTGCTTTGAATAATTCGCAGGCGGGTATTATTGATGTGATAATATTGCAACTTGCCGTCCATGGCTGCTAAAAGCGAGTCCTGGGGCAGTGGTTGCCCTACAAGTGTCACGGTGAGCGTACGTTGTCCTTTTATATTGTCGGTGTGGTAGTTAAGTACTTGTGTGGCCGGGAACTGGAATTCGGTATCAACAAAGCGCGAGCAGTTATTATTATAGGTGCCGGTTGTGATCATGTTGTAGGTGAGGTATATAGCCGGCATAACGGTTATCAAGGCTATGGTGTAGACTGTATATTTTACGCGGCGTGCACGTGTAGGATTAGAAAAGTCACGATAGTTGTAGTTCATAAGCCTGACACCGAGAGTAGTGGCTGTGGCTATGAATACTGAGTTTATAAAAAACAGATATAGCGCGCCAATAAAGTAGTGCATTTGCAGAGTAGCTATCCCGTAGCCTACGGTACATAGCGGCGGCATCAGAGCGGTAGCAATTGCCACACCCGGTATTACGTTGCCTTTTACTTTGCTTCCGATAGCTATTATACCAGCGGCTCCGCCAAAGAACCCGATGAAGACATCGTAGATTGTTGGCGATGTACGAGCGAGAAGCTCGCTGTGACCTTCATTAACAGGTGAGATCATGAAGTAGAGGCACGATGTGGCTACGCTGAACAGGGTAGCCATCAATAGGTTGCGGAATGATCGTTTTATGAGATCGAAGTCGTGGATGCCTACTGCGAGTCCTATGCCTATTATTGGTCCCATAAGAGGAGAAATAAGCATTGCGCCTATGATTACGGCAGTTGAGTTGGTGTTTAGCCCGAGAGAGGCAATGAAGATGGCTATTATCAGTACCAGCAGGTTGGTACCGCGAAACGATACTCCTTCGCGAATTGTCGCTTCAGCCTCGGCCTGAGGTATAAGGAAGGGGGTGAGGTTGAAGTAGTTTTTTGTGCGCTGTATTATAGTGGATAGGCGCGAGCCGGGCGTAGGTGTGGGAATTTGATCGGTGGTCATGGCGGGGCGTGAGAGTGATTGCAAATAATATATTACTATAACAACGCCCGGTGCGGGTCAATAGTTGAGGTCGTGAAGCACTTGGCGTATGCGCTGATAGGTAGTGATGCGCGTCGGCACGAGAGGCAGGCGCAGCTCGTTTTCAATCAGGCCCATGGCGTGTAGCAGACATTTTACTCCGGCAGGATTGCCATCGACAAACAGCAGGCTGAACAGCTCAGTGAAACGGTGGTGAATGAGCAAAGCTTTTTCAAAATCTCCGGCCAGAGCGAGTCTAACCATGCGGGAAAATTCTTTTGGAAAAGCGTTGCCAACTACCGATATTACACCAACAGCACCCAGCGTTATAAGAGGGAACGTAATGCCGTCATCGCCCGATATTACCATGAAGTCGCGTGGTTTGCGCTTGATGATATCGTCCATTTGATTTATATTTCCCGAAGCTTCTTTTATGCCTATGATTGTGTCAGGATGGTCATTGGCCAGCCTAAGAGTTGTCTCGGCCGTCATATTTACGCCTGTGCGACCGGGCACATTGTATAGAATGATAGGTAGTGGTGATGCCTCGGCAATGGCATGATAGTGTTGATAAATCCCCTCCTGTGATGGCTTGTTGTAATATGGCACAACCGAGAGTATTGCGCTGAAGGCCGATAGATCGGTTGAGTTGATGCGACGAATCACGTCGGCCGTGCAGTTGCCTCCAATTCCAATCACGAGTGGAACACGGGAGTTCACACGATCAATAACGAAGTCGCGCACCAGAACTTGCTCATCGGCGGTCAAGGCCGGAGTCTCGGCCGTGGTTCCAAGAACAACAATGTAATCTACCTGATTGGAAATTTGATACTCTATAAGACGTGCCAAAGCCTCAAAATCGATCGATTTGTCGGCTTTGAAAGGTGTAATCAGGGCAACGCCCATTCCTTTTAGGTTTATTCTCGCCATAATTAGCTATTGGGGTATCGTTTCAACTGCAAAATTATGAATTTATTTTAGAGTATGTTTACTTTTAACACACAAAAATAGTTTTATTAAAGATTGAGTGATTATTTTGAATATGTTTCACACTAATCCTGTGGGCAATAAATGATCGTTGAGGAGCGGGAAGGATTAAAAATCGTGCGGGCGGTGTTGTCAATTATTTCGGGTGTCAGCGAGCGATAGGTCTTGACGGTATCACCGGGTGTTTCGTTATGCATCAAGGCTGTGGCGAGCGTTTGTGCGCGACGGGCAAAATGTATATTGGAATAAGTGTATTGTGATTCATATTTGTTTTTTGCACGCTCCACTTCGTGGGTAGTCACACCATCGCGACACAGGGTTTCTATCAATCGGTCAATCGTGGTGATGGCTTCTTGACGGGCTTTGACCGAGTTGTCTG
>CANOKG010000238.1 GCA_947566655.1 uncultured Muribaculaceae bacterium
CATGTGATATTTCTTAAACATATTAACAAATTCAAAAAGTCAAGATGACTTCTGTGTTAAAAGTAAACCGGCTCTAAGATTATTTGATTGAAAGACCTATGCGTTTGCGCTCAAGATCAACTTCTATGACGGTTACATTAACGTGTTGCCCCAATTTCAGAACCTCGTTGGGATGTGAGATATAGCGGCTGCTCATCTGCGACAGATGAATTAATCCGCTGTGGTGAATACCAAGATCGACAAAAGCGCCAAACGCAGTTATATTATTAACAATTCCAGGCAGTTTCATGCCCGGTTTCAGGTCGGTGATGTCGGTGATGGTATCATCGAATGTGATGTTGCTGACTTCTCCGCGAGGATCCCGTCCGGGACGTTCGAGTTCCTCCATAATGTCGCGCAGTGTAGGCATGCCTACATCGCTGCTCACATAGCGTTTTAAATCGATCGACTTCCTCGTTTGTGGTTGCTTTATAAGTTCTTCAACTGTACAGTTGGCATCTTTAGCCATTGTATTGACAAGTTGGTAGCGTTCGGGGTGAACGGCGGTGTTGTCAAGAGGATTATCTCCGTTGGGAATGCGCAGGAATCCGGCCGCTTGGGTATAGACTTTGTTGCCAAGCCGTGGAACGTTCAGCAATTGTGAGCGAGTTTTGAATTTGCCGTTGGATTGTCGGTATTCAACAATGGCATCGGCCAGTTTGGGTCCTATTCCCGATACGTAGCTGAGAAGTTGAGGCGAGGCGGTGTTCAAATTAACACCTACTGAGTTTACGCAACATGTCACGGTGTTATCAAGCGATCTTTTGAGAGCCGATTGGTCAACATCATGCTGGTATTGTCCCACTCCTATTGATTTAGGATCGATTTTTACGAGCTCGGCCATAGGATCCATGAGCCGTCGACCTATGGAGACGGCACCTCTTACTGTTACGTCTTGGTCGGGAAATTCTTTCCGTGCAAGTTCTGAGGCTGAGTAAACCGAGGCTCCGGCTTCGTTTACAATATGGATGTCGGGAGCTGTAGCATCCCACTTAATTTCTTTAAGAAAGCGTTCGGTCTCTCGCGAAGCTGTGCCGTTGCCAACAGCTATGGCAACTACGTTAAAACGTTTGGTCAACTCTTTGATTTTTCGTTCGGCTCCAGCTAAATCCATGCGTGGTGCTGTGGGGTAAATCACATCGTGATAAAGAAGTTTGCCTGCCTCATCGAGACACACCACCTTGCATCCTGTTCTGAATCCAGGATCAATGCCCATTACATTGTGAGGACCTAAAGGTGGAGCCATCAGAAGTTGTCGAAGATTATCGGCAAATACATCTATTGCAGCTTTATCGGCTCGCTCTTTGGCCATCGAGGCGGTTTCGTTTTCGATTGATGGTTTAAGCAGACGTTTATAGCTATCGCCAACAGCCTCTTTGACTGTATCGGTTGCCAACGGGGAAATGTTGGAACAGAATATTCGGTTCAAACGGTCGGTAGCTTGTTGGGGGTCGATGTTGATTGTCACTCTGAGTATACCTTCGGCCTCGGCACGTCTTATGGCCAGGTAACGATGGGATGGACATCGTTTTAAATCTCCACTGTAATTATGGTAATCGCTATAGCGTGTATCGTCAATATGTTCTTTTGCTACTTTAGTCTCAATAAGAGCGTTGCGCTCAAAAAGCTGTCTTACAGTGCGTCTCGCCGATTCGCTCTCGCTAACCCACTCGGCAATAATGTCGCGTGCTCCGGAGAGTGCCGACTCAGCATCAGGTATGTTATTGCCTGTAAAGCGACTCGCAGCTGCCAATGGGGTTTGTCTAAGTCCATGCCCCATTATCATTCGGGCGAGAGGTTCAAGCCCGTTTTCGCGAGCTATGGTAGCGCGAGTGCGTCGTTTAGGTTTGAAAGGTAGGTATATATCTTCCAATGAGGCAATCGTTGTTGTCTCATCGATTTTACGGGAGAGTTCCTCGGTGAGTTTACCCAATTCCTGGATGGTGGCTTTTACAGTTTCTTTACGTTTAGCCAACTCCTCCAATTGGCGTGCCATTTGGTCTATCTCAAATATCTGAACCTCGTTAAGCGAGCCGGTGACTTCCTTGCGATATCGGCTTATAAACGGAATGGTAGCACCTTCGGCAAGGAGTTTTAAAGTTGCCTCTACACCATGTGACGGCAAGTTTAGAGACTGTGCTATGGCAGCTGAAATTTCCAAAATTATGTGATTTTGATTGTGTATAAATGAGGGTTAGCCTACATGGCATAGGTTTACCGGCGTGTTGACAGGGTGATTAGAGTAATCTCGGGGGTGGCACCCAATCTCATGGGCATCCCGACAGTTCCGGCTCCGCGATTAACGTAGAGTGCATGCCCGAGCGAATCGCTATATATTCCCCAAGGGGTTTCAAATATCCACGAAGCCGGTGTGTGGCGGCCTATCTGAATTTGCATTGCGTGGGTGTGTCCCGAAAGGGTTAATCCGATGTTAATACTATCGTTATTGGCTATTTCATCAAGCCAGTGATTTGGATCGTGACTTAGAAGTATCTTTGGCAACGAGTCGCTCAGATATGGATAGGCGCGATGAAGGTCCCCGCAGGTGTGGTAGGGCGGACGGCCTATGTTTTCCACTCCAATAATGGCAATGGAATCATTATTGCGGGCTATCTTTACTGTTTCGTCTAACAGCAAGCGCAGTGAAGTTTGTCGGTACATATCCAATAGTTTCTCGTGATCCGTTTTACGGTCATCATCACTGTCCCATTTCATGTAGTGACCATAGTCGTGGTTACCGAGTATTGCATAGACACCATCGGGTGCATGAAGTTTTGAAAATGTGTCGAGCATAGGACTAAATTCGGACGACTCTCGGTTAACGATATCTCCTGTGAACACAAT
>CANOKG010000239.1 GCA_947566655.1 uncultured Muribaculaceae bacterium
TCTCTTAGGCACACATTCAAACTTTTATTTCGCGCCACGATTTCAAACACAAACGATGACCAAAGAGTAACTGATGGATTCATCAAACTATACCCCGCCCCAGCCGGTCGGCCGGTCGAACCTATCTACCTATGAAACATCTCACTTCAATACTGATAATAATGACATTCACATTGAGCTTAGCCGCACAACGTCAACGCACAACGCGAAACGGGCGACTCGCGACCAAAGAACAAACATGTGAAACAACTATAAGACGTGATCTAAACGGAATTTCCCCCACCGATTCTATTCAAAACGACCTCGATCGATACCTGCATCTCTCGGGTTATGACAAACCTATCTCTGCAGCACGAGAAACTATACATGCAACAAATTTAACCGATACAATTACAATCACCGCAATCGAGTGCGAAATAACCTATCTTGACCGGCAACACCGTCAACTTCACAAACGAACGGTGACTATACACGACAACATACAGCCACTCCAGACCGAGATGCTGTCATTTTCTTCCTGGGATCTTCAACGATCATTCTATTATATAAAAAGCATAAAGCCACGGCGACAGGCAACACCCTACGATGTTTCATTCAAGATACTGTCAATAACCTATCAGAAACAATAACTTCATATCTCTATACTATATTAGCAATAATCCATTAAAACACTTTATTTATGATAGAGTCTATAATTGAATATAATCGCAAATTTGTAGAAAACGAAGAATATCACAAATTCAAAACCTCAAAATACCCCGATAAACGCATTGCCATAGTTACCTGCATGGACACGCGCCTCGTAGAGCTACTTCCGGCCGCACTCGGCATCAAAAACGGAGACGTGAAAATGATAAAAAATGCCGGTGGAACTATTACTAACCCTTTCGACTCTACAGTGAGATCACTCTTGGTTGCGGTCTACGAACTCGGTGTGAATGAGATAATGATAATTGGACACACAAGCTGCGGCGTTCAGGGTATGGATGCTAAGCACATGCTACAGGCAATGCGCAACCGCGGAATTTCAGATGAGCATATCAACCTTATGAAACATTGCGGCATCAATCTCGATGAATGGCTTCATGGATTTGAAGATACTCCACAAGCTGTGGCCGAAACTGTCGACCTGGTAAGCAATCACCCTCTGATGCCTCACGATATTACAATCAGAGGCTACATTATGGACTCAACAACAGGGAAACTCACACCCATCGAAAATCTTTTAACTGAATGACATATGGCCGATGCTCTAATCATAGCCGCTATCCTTTGCCTTAATCTTATCGGAATCATCGGATGCTTCATACCCATGCTACCCGGGCCTCCGATATCCTACCTCGCCCTATGCCTTATATATTTCAACTACGATGATGAGATATCGGGAATGGCAATGATCATATACGGTGTCATCACTGTGATGACATTGATACTCGACTACATAATTCCATCTTTAGGAGTAAAATACTTCGGTGGCACCAAATATGGAAAATGGGGAAGCTTCATAGGTACTGTAATAGGACTATCATACTTCCCGATAGGGCTCATTTTAGGACCATTTTTAGGAGCATTCATTGGCGAGCTAATAGGACGAGCGAGTAGTAGGGAAGCTCTAAAATCGGGCATTGGAAGCTTATTAGGCTTCATATTCGGCGTACTTATGAAATTTGTTGTATGTATTTACTTTTTGTGCCTGTCAATTGCGTGGATGTGGGAATTTGCTTTATCATAGCAGCTATCATCATTCACATGTAATTCACTATCAGTGCTTCGATCAATTGTAAACCTTACCATCTCACTATCGGCAGGGCACGGCAGCAACTCAGGCTCTACAATAATGACCTTGCGACTACGCTCAGCAGTCCATACACATCTTATCAATACATGGTAGTCGTGACTCGAATAAGCCGTATCCTTAAATATTACAGGAAATTCCTTAAATAATCGCTCTGGATAAGTACGTGAGACTGTATCAAGTTCACAACGATAAGCTCGACCCACAATCTGGGAATATATCGGACCTAATCCCATTAACAACATAAAAATCGATACTATGATAATTCTCCTGATCATAGCATCAAAACACACAACCGCAAACGAAAGTTCAACGAAAGTTTACGAATGAAATAATACCAGTAAAGAATAAGAGCCCGAAGTCAAGATGACTTCAGGCTCGAAGATGTAATAAAAAAGATTCACCACATAACTAATGTTACATGATGAATCCTAAATATTGATATTATAAGCCTATAACGATAATCGATAATAAGCTCAGATAGTACCTGATTATTCAGCTACTGGTGCCTCAGCAACAGGTGCTTCAGCTGCGGGAGCTTCTACTGCAGCGGCAGTTTTCTTACCGCCACGGCGAGTTTTGCGGGTCTTGGCTGCTTTCTTGTCCTTGAGCATGTTTTCGTTATAGTCAACGAGCTCTATGAAACAAGTCTTAGCGTTATCACCAAGACGGTTACCTGTCTTAAGGATGCGAGTGTAACCACCGGGACGGTCAGCTATCTTCTGTGAAATTTCACGGAAAAGCTCTGTAACGGCCTCCTTGTTCTGGAGATAAGAGAACACAACACGACGGTTGGTCATGGTGTCTTCCTTAGCGCGGTTGATAAGAGGCTCGGCATACATGCGAAGAGCCTTTGCCTTAGCCAAAGTTGTGAATATGCGTTTGTGCTTGATAAGCGAAACGGTCATGTTGGCCAAGAGTGCGTCGCGGTGAGCTTTCTTGCGGCCAAGGTGATTGAATTTTTTATTATGTCTCATCGTTTTTACTCTTTATCTAATTTGTATTTTGAAATATCCATCCCGAACGAGAGGTTCAAGTTGGCCAACAGCTCGTCGAGCTCGGTCAATGACTTTTTACCGAAGTT
>CANOKG010000240.1 GCA_947566655.1 uncultured Muribaculaceae bacterium
AAAATTCGCCAAAATTGGCCTCGAGATTAATGCGAGTTAAAAGTAAACATACTCTTAATTCTTAATTGTTAATTTCCCTCAATTCCATCGCGCTCAAGCAGTGCATCGATTGTGGGATCCTGGCCACGAAAATCACGGTAAAGCTGGGCCGGATCATCGCTGCCACCACGGCTAAGGACATTATCGCGGAACGACTGTGCTGTAACTTGGTTAAAGATTCCGTTCTCCTTGAACTTGGCAAACGCATCGGCATCAAGCACCTCGGCCCATTTATAGCTGTAGTATCCTGCAGCATAACCGCCCGAGAAAATATGGCTGAACTGTGGTGAGGTCAATGATCCGTCGACCGGCTCAAAAATCTTGACCGATTCAGTAGCTTTACGCTCGAATTGAGCAGGATTGTCGAGAACTCCTGCTTCAATATCGGCCGATGTGATAGTGTGATAGGCCATATCGAGATAACCAAACGATAGTTGTCTGAGACACTGATAGGCAGCTCCAAACTGAGCTGTCTTGACTATTTTATCGACCAATTCGGCCGGAATAGCCTCACCGGTTTGATAGTGACGTGCAAATGAGTCAAGATATTCACGCTCGGTCAAGTAGTTTTCGTTAAACTGCGATGGCAGTTCGACAAAGTCGCGGTAAACCGAAGTACCCGAAAGCGACTGATAATGACAACGAGTCAAGAGGCCATGGAGTGAATGACCAAACTCATGGAGGAAAGTCTCAACCTCATAGGGAGTCAACAACGATGGCTTGTCGGCCGTGGGCTTAGTGAAGTTCATCACAATCGACACGTGAGGCCGCTGATCAATTCCTTCAGCATCGACCCACTGATCTTTAAAATTAGTCATCCAGGCACCGGGACGCTTGGAATCACGTGGGAAGAAATCGGTATACAATATTCCGAGATATGAGCCATCTTTATCTTTCACCTCCCATGCTGTTACATCGGGGTGATAGACCTCGATATCAGAGCGCTTTTCAAAAGTCACACCATAGAGACGGGTTGCAAGACCAAACACTCCGTCAATGGTGTTGTTGAGTTCGAAATAAGGACGAAGCTCCTCCTCATCATAGTTATAAAGATGATTCTTAAGCTTGTTGGCATAATAACTGTAATCCCACGGTTGGATAGTCACAGGCTCCCCGCCGTTAAGTTCAGTGGCAAAATCTGTGAGTTGCTTCATCTCGGCCTTTAAAGCAGGAGTATAGGCGTCGCGAAGTTGGTCAAGAAGGGTATAAACCGAAGCTGGATCGTGGGCCATAGTGCGTTGCAACGAGTGGTCGGCATATGTAGGCGAACCGAGCAGATTAGCTATATCGTGGCGCAGAACGGCTATCTGTTTCATGATTTCGAGATTACTAAACTCCCCCTTGGTATTGCGACCGGTGTAGAGGCGGTACATTTTCTCGCGCAGATCCCTACGGTCACTGTTCTTCAAAAATGAAACATAGGTAGGAGCGGCCAAAGTAAACCGGTACTCTCCTTCATGACCATGGGAAGTTGCATCATTGGCAGCCTCGTTGACGAGATCTTCGGGCAATCCGCTGAGATCATCGGCCGATAAATAAAGCTCATAGGTATTCAATTCGCGAAGTACATTTTGTCCAAAACGGGTTGTCAGTTCCGATAGCTGAGCATTAAGATCGCTGTAACGCTGGCGGTCATCTCCCTGAAGGTTGGCTCCCGATAGAGCAAACGAGTCGTAGGTTTTGGTCAACAGAGTCATCGACTCGGTATCAAGATTCAAAGAATCGCGTGATTCCCACACCAGCTTTATACGGTTCCAGAGTGGCTCGTTAAGAATAATACCGGTTGAATAGGCACTCAATTTAGGCGAAATATCGAGCGATAACTGCATCATCTCATCGTCAGAGTTTGCCTCGGCAAGGTTATAGAAGAGTCCGAGAGCGCGATTAAGATCACTACCGGCCCGATCAAGAGCGACCACGGTATTTTCAAACGTAGGAGCTTCGGGGTTATCAACTATCGCCTGTATTTCCTTGTTGGCAACAGCTATACCCGAATCGATAGCCTCAGCATAGTCGGCATTGGTAATCTGCGAGAAAGGAGCAGTATTACATGGGGTGTCAAAAGGTTTCAGCAAGGGATTGACATGATTACCCTTGCCACAAGAAACAGTCATTGTCATAACTATTAATGATAGGATAAGAATACACCGGTCAGGGTGCTTTAAACTAAAATTTGATTTTTTCATACTGAAATATTGTATAAGAATGTGTGAATTTAACACACAGAGAAATATTATTTTATCGAGATAACCCAATGAGTTTCAAAGTTACGGCAATTTTCCGACAAATAATCAAAGTAGCATAATATTTTTAACATAATGAGCGTTATATGAATGAGTCTCAGTATTAGAGCATTCATATTATGTTTACTTTTTAACTCTCCATGCCTATGGATAAAACTTCTACTCCTTCCATTTCTTCTAAAAGTTATTCTTCAACCGGCAACCGCATCACGCCTTCAAAACGCACACTGGAATTTGTACGCCAGTTTGCCCGTGTATACAGCGTGCAGGCACGCTTCGGCTTCTGCGCCAACTGAAAATTTCTTTCAAAAAAAATAAGGCAGAAACATACGCTAAGAGTGTGTTTGAAATTAACTCGTATTAAGATTGAGAGTCAATTTTGAGATATTTTTTTAACGTAAAGAGGGAGTGTAGCGAGCTACACGACCGATGCACGTTAGAAAAATAGCCAAAATTGGCCTCAAGATTAATGCGAAACATATTCATATAATCATTCGTCCTTTAATATAACTATTTTCTGTGTGTTAAATTCAAACACACTCTAAGAGCCTGTCTGGTTTTAACACACTAAAATGATTATATTATCGAATGAA
>CANOKG010000241.1 GCA_947566655.1 uncultured Muribaculaceae bacterium
CGATTGGCAGCGTGTCTATAGTCACGCCCTTGACAATGACTATCGCTTTCTAAGTTATGGCGATGCATGTCTGTTTTTGTGATTTTATGTATTGCTGTTGTGGAATGGTTTTGAATGGTAGAATGTTTGGCGTTTAAACAGCATGACAATGCAATAGGAGATTATTGACGAAACTGTTGCCGGTAGTAAAAAATCGACTCCACCAACCATTTCAGTTGTTAGAAATATAGCCATAAGTGGTGCTCGTATTATCCCGGCCATTGAGGCTGCCATTGCTATCAACGCGAAGTGAGCCGGGTTTAGTTCGGTTTTGAATGCCATATTTGCAGTGATGGAAAATAATAGTCCCAACACACAGCCTGCAAATAGAGTCGGTGCAAAGTCTCCAGCAACGCCACCTCCATTATTTGTTGCCGACGCTCCAATTCCTTTTAATAGTAAGATTCCCGCGCAGGCGATAAGTAATACTGTTTTGTTAGATTTAAACAATGTCAGAATATAGGGGGCTGCGACTGAAAAGTTGTTCTCGTTTATTATGTCGGTAATAGTCCCATATCCCTCGCCATACATTGATGGAAATAAATAAATCATTATGCCAATCGATAATCCCGATAGGATCCAATTTAAATATCTTCTGTGATAGTTGCAGAGCACAAGTTTGGCTATATCTCCACTCCATGTATAATAGAGTGAATATAGTCCGGCGGTGATACCAAGAATGAAAACCCAGCCCATTGTGGAGGTATTGAATGCTCCTGGAGATATGACGTTAATGTCGAGCGTATCGCCCGATAATATGTAGGCACTCATTGCTGATACGAGTGTCGCTAGGAATATACCGATAACAGCTACTGTTGACAGTTCGAGTCTTAATACCTCAAATGTAAACAGCGCCCCACCTATCGGTGCTTTGAATATCCCGGCAATACCTGCCGCAGCGCCGCAACCTATGAGTATCATCAGAATTTGTGGCTGAAGTCTAAACAGCCGACCTATTTTGCTGCCTATACCGGCGCCGGCATAGGCTATTGGACCCTCAGAACCGGCAGTTCCTCCCATTCCAAGAGTCAGTGAACTGCCTATTATCGATCCATATATACTCTTGCTGTCTATTGCGTAATTGTTGTTTCCGAGCGATTTTACTAATTTAGATACTCCGTTGGAGACGTCTCCTTTCATTATGTAGCGGCTGAAGAGTGCTGTCAATGTTATACCCAGTATCGGTATGAGAATGATTATCCAATTCATACCTGTTGTTGAAACCAACGTGTGTGTGAGTAGGCTTGTCTTGCCAATAAGTAATTTTAGCAGCCAGGCGGCTATGCCGGTCAGTACTCCCACTATGAACGCCAATAGCAACATAAAGCCTGAATCGGTAATGTGTAGTTCCCGCCAAGATATGAAGCGGTCAAATAATCCCGAGTTACTGTTAATGGCTGTGGCACAGTCGTTGTTGGCGGTTGTAGAATTATGCATAGCAGAAACGTTAATATCTTGGAGTGTGTTTAATTCTCCAAGGTATTAACGTTTCTGCTTTGGCCAAAGTTTGAAATCTATGGCGACTTTGATTCAATACATTATCTTGTTGAAGTAGCTTTTATTTCTTCACTCGGTCGGGATGTGCGGCTATGAAAGCTTTCCAGTCTTTGGCGGCATGAGCTACGGCCGGTTTTTTCAGCTCATAGTAATGACAGAGAGCGGCAGCCAGGGCATCGGTAGCATCAAGTTGTGGCAGTAGGTTCTCTTTTGGAATATCAAGTTGGCGCCTTATCATTTCCTGAACCTGTTCTTTGCTTGCGCCTCCGTTGCCGGTAATTGCCAGTTTGATCTTTCGTGGTTCATATTCGGTTATTGGAACTTCTCGCGATAACGCCGCAGCTATTGCAACTCCTTGTGCTCGGCCTAATTTAAGCATCGACTGTACATTCTTGCCGAAGAATGGCGCTTCGATGGCGAGTTCGTCAGGAAGATAATTTTCAACGATTCCTAAAACTCGATCATAGATTCGCTTCAGTCTCATGTAGTGGTCGTCAAATTTGTTTAGTTGTATCACTCCCATGGTGATCATCATCGGCTTGTTGCATTTTACCCCAAGAACGCCATATCCCATGACATTCGTGCCCGGATCTATACCCAGTATTATTTTATCCCATTCTTTTAACTCGTTGGCCATGCTCATTGCAGGATATCAATTATTTCCATGTCGGTTGTAAAGAAGAGAAGGCGGTTGGCTCCAAGCTGTGAGACAATCCTTTCTTTTAAAGGTAGTGCAACATCGCGGTGCCATGATTCGTGTGTCTCCAGGTTATGTGCTTTCATTTGAATTGCAAAGTTTACGGCCTCCGGATCGACCTCGGTAAGGATTCGGGTCATGGTAATGTCGCTGAATAGGCCACTCTCATGTGCTGCTTTTACAAACACCTGTTGTGCCCACTCTGCAAACCTTTCTATTTGGCTGCGTTCTACAATAAATGTTGTGTTGCGTATATATGACATTGTAAAACTACTATTTGTTTCAATAAACACCGACCAGTATATCACTGGTCGGCGATATTATAGTATGTTGTTTATCTATAGGTTTATGCTGCTGCCATTGCGAAAAGCAGGAATGTTTGGAATATGGCTCCAATTATGATTCCAATCAATCCCAATGTGTGTACAGTCTGTGCGGTTCTTTTTGCTTCTTCGTGGTGACCGTTGTTCCATAGAGGATCTACTTGGCGCGATTTGATGAATGCTGGAATGCCAAGAGGGAAAAATAGTATAAGCGAAATGATTGCAAATGCAAGATTATTATTTGGACGTCCGTCGGTTACCCGATTTGGACGTGGAGTCGGATCTGGAG
>CANOKG010000242.1 GCA_947566655.1 uncultured Muribaculaceae bacterium
TGGCATTGCAGTATATATATGGCGATAGATCAGGGTGTTTGTCAGCAAGTGGGTCAGGTTGGTCGAACAGGCCGAGTGTAGGTAGCTGGTTGCGAGCGTGGAAGTCGTACTGGTTCAAGCCTTTGCGGGTCTCATACTCTTTGCCTGAGTATTTGTAGGGGTTCACGTTTGCTCCTGTCGAGGTCGCCATCGGTGCCCCGTAGGGGTAATAGTCGGTGGTCTGCACCGCAACGCCCGCGCTGTCCACCACGGCCCGTATGTTCCCCTGATAGTCGTGGATGTAGGTGTATACCTTCCGACCTCTGTCAACATATCCCCATGGCAACAGCAACCTTGAAAACAGTCCCGGCTTGCCGTTCTGACCACGCCCGTCGAACACAAATGAATCAGCGTAATAGGTATACTGCGATGTCTGTGTGAATTCGTTCATGATTACAAGATCATTGGATTCTCTTACTCCATCGGCATAATGGTTGCAGTACATCGATGTATTGTCCTGTTGAAATATCCCCGATGTAGTTGACATATCGATTCTTCTTGGCTTATTGGCCCACGAATAATCGATACCTCTGATTCCGCGCCCACTGTCTGAATACATGCGCCCGTCGGCATCATAGGCATAAAAAGCGTATTGGTCGGAATAATCTAATTTCATTATATAGAGAAATCAAAGTGGACGATTTAAAATTCAATAGCGTTTAAAGTTTATAGATATTATGCTGTCGTTGCAGGTTTTAAAGATGAGCGTATTAAAACTGTATTGATTTTCTTGAACTGCTTCGTTGGTTGATCGTCGATATTTGTTTAGAAAAAGAATAATAGAATTTATTTCGCGATACTGTTTGTAGAATTGATTATTAATATCTGTACTTAAAAATTCAAGCAGTTGTGTTTTAGAAGCTCCTATGTTGCAATCATTAGGCATTTTAATTATACAATCGCTTTTTAATTTGCCATCGGCTAGTTGATATGGGATGTTTTTTGAGGGCTTACCAACATAGATTAATGAATCAAGTAATTCGATATCACCTAAATAATGAGTTATTATCATTGTGTCTAATAAATTTCGTGGATTGTAAGTGAATAAAAGTTCATTATCCATGTAATATTCAAATATTTCTTGATTTGTGTTAAATATTAACGGAATAGAATCTGTTATCTTACCAGTGTATTCTTCCTCTAATGCTATATATAGGATACTGTCTTTTCTATTGTATCTCAGTTGCTGATCAATGGAGTTATATATAACACGATTTGTCATTCTGCAACTGTTAAGTATCATGATAACAAATAACAACGGAATAATATATTTTATCCAATAATTACGTTTTAAATACAGAATCATATGCTTAATATTCGTTATTTGTTATTTATTAATTATTTTGGTTAGGTAATAGAAATATTAGTTTTCTATAATACTAAATATATTGATTGGAATTAGGATAGTCGTCAAGTCTAATTGAACGAATCCTGCCGTCAACGATTTCTATAAAAATTGTTGAAAAATTAGTCGAACTTATGCTTTTATCAAATTTATAATCATGTTCTTTGGCTTTATTTGATATTACAATGACTCCGCTTGTTTGATCTTCAAACAAAGTATGTAAGCCAAGCTTTGATAATCCTATAAAATCCAGTACCTCTTTGACATCATTCCCTATTTTTAAGTGTTCACTGATAGTTAACAATGTATTTGATTTCAGAATGGCATATGATAAACTTATGGGAGCCGAAGACCAATTTCCAAGATATTTCAATGAATCACCATACTCTGTTGTTATAAAAGCATAGTCAGGCGGATAAAATTCAGCTATTGATAAAGTAACCGAATGATCACGATATCTCTCCAAAATTTTACATGGTGAAGCTATTTCATAATCGTCATGTTCAAAAAAATTAGTTGACGTCGATGCAATTAACAGAGTATCATGCCGTTGATAAACTCCCGAAATAGAATATTTCTTTGATTCTGAAATTTCAGCACTTGAATCGATATTCTTAGGCCAAAGTTTTTCTAAATATACGTATGTAGTATCATTGTACGATGAACCGGTTAAAAATTTAACAACTTGAAAATTTTGTGAATATCCAGTCTTATATCCGACCGTCAATATGAATATTGAAGCGAGCCATAGTCTAATATATATTATATTCATTTCAATGATTCTAAATGAAAGCTATGAGTAATTGGATTGACAAATTTAGTTCCAATTCTGGATCTATTACTTATATTTAAATAGTTATAAAAAGAAACTTTGCCCAAAGACATTGCGAATGATTTATATGCCGCAATCGATTCTTTTTCTTTGAAATTATAGTTGTTATTCTGATCTTTAGAATAATCAGATGATAATACAAAACACCCCTCAGTCCAGCCCATTGCTCGTCCAGAAACATAATGAAATCTTATTTGTCTTTCGTGAACTTCGCCACCAACTCCCATGCATCTCCATTTACCTTCTCCTCCTGATGGAGTTGTTATGGGATAATCACCATCTTTAATTCTTGCTTTACTATTCACTGTATTATCAGGTTCACCGCCTGGAGTTACGTAATATCCATGTGCATCTTTGTTACCTGAAACATGGTATACTCCAAGTGTAGCATCTTTCTTTGTCGCACCAATCTCAAGATTCAAAGCACAGACTCGTTTTCCGTATTCCCCTTCAGTAAAAATATAGTCGGTGGACTTTCCGTCCTTTGTAACTCTTATAACATCGTCGCCTTCTGCCATAATTGGATCGGAAATATTCCACTTGTCATCAACATATCCCCATGGCAACAGCAACCTTGAAAACAGTCCCGGCTTGCCGTTCT
>CANOKG010000243.1 GCA_947566655.1 uncultured Muribaculaceae bacterium
ATCCTTCATTCTATAATATAGTCATTTTAGTGTGTTAAAACCAGACAGGCTCTTAATTTAGTGACATTAGTATTAAGTATTAGTTATGAAGTAGGTTAACGTTGATACATATACTGTATAGACTAATAACAAAATAGACCGGGGCACGTGCCCCGGCCTATTTTGTTATTGCCATATTCGATAACCCCTATCGTAATTATCCTTAAACAGTCAGCAACTTTCCCCTCTTCACGATTGTAATTTTGCCGAAAATTTAACGCATTCAAAATTACAATCCATGTACAACCCAATGATTTTCTGGTACCTCGTTGTAGGCGCGGTTTTAGTCGCTTTTCTGATCCACTTGATTCAATATCTTTATAGTCAACACAAGGAGACACATGTCGACAACACCTCCCTTCTCGATTTAGTGAAGGACGAAGATCTGTTATTTATTCCAGGCGACCGACATTTCAACGATGACGATGACTTCGACGATATCTGATCAGTCGGTCGACATCGATCAGCTCGGTGAATTTCTATCGGAATACACTTCGTGGCTATGGGGCTGTGGGGCAACGTGTGAGCGCATCGACAAAAACGTGAGCCGCATAGCCTCAGCCTATGGTTATGTCGCCGACATCACTACTATGCCGCGGCACATTACGGTGGCTCTGAAACCTATAGGTAATCAATCATTGCGCAGCTTTGGCAATGCTACAGCCCGGTGTGGTATCAACTACGACATGAATGCCTCTCTGAGTGCCCTGAGCTGGACAATTAAAGACCGGAAATTGTCGCTTGTGCAGTCGCGCGAGCGCTTCAATCAAATCATTTCCAAGCCTTACACCAACGGTTGCGCCATCTCGTTGTTAACCTCTTTGGCCAACGCTTCGTTTTGCCGCCTGTTTGGCGGTGATGCCGTGGCTATGGCTATCGTTTTTGGCGCTACCTTGGCCGGATATTTTTGTAAACAGCGGCTTCTGGCACTGCATCTTGATGTCAGGGCCGTGTTTTTTATGTGTGCCTTTATCTCTACTATATTGTGTGCAGGTGCCATAACGTTTGGATGGAGTGGAACGCCCGGTGTCGCTCTGGCTACCTGTGTCCTTTATCTGATACCGGGCGTTCCATATCTTAATGCGGCCGGCGATATGATTGGCCAGCACTATGTTTGTGCTTTTGGCCGGTTGATGGATGCTGTGGTGCTCACGGCTATGCTTTCGGCCGGCCTTTGTCTCGGTTTGTATATCATGAATATCGGTACGGTATGGGAGCTTTAACAATCGATTGGACCGCTTTTTTTGAAGATGGAATGTTTTCAGCGATGGCTGCTATCGGTTTTTCCAGCATCAGCCACACCCCCCGGCGTGCTTATTTCACATGTGGGCTTGCCGCCGCCTTAGGTCACTCGCTCCGATTCCTGTTGTTGAACTCCGATACTCTTTTCAGTCAGATCATAATAGCGAGTACGTTGGCTGCATTGGTAGTGGGAGTAACGGCTGTCCTATTGTCTTCTTTTATAAAGGTGCCTGCCGAGGCGTGCCTCTTCCCGGCTCTGTTGCCCATGATCCCCGGCATGTATGCCTATCGCACAGTATCGGCTCTGATGCATTGCCTGGCATGTCAGGATGAAGGAGCGGTGCTGCATAATCTGTATCTGCTAAGTTTCAACGGATTGACTTGCACTGCCATAGTGCTTGGTATGGTGGTTGGAGCCAATTTGCCTATTTTCATCCTGAAACACATTTCTTACCAGGCAACACGTTGATTATCGCGATTTTTCACTAATTTTGTGCCTATGGAACTACGTCAATTACGCTATTTTGTCAAGACCGCCGAGATGCTTAGCTTCTCTGAAGCGGCGCGTGCCATCAATGTTGCCCAAAGCACGCTTTCCCAGCAGATACGTCAACTCGAGGATGAACTGAACATTCAGCTTTTCGAGCGCCAGTCCCATTCGATAAGGCTCACAGAGGCCGGTTCGCAGATACTCCCGTTTGCCTTGAAAACCATTCACGATGCCGATAGTTGCATTTCAAAAATCAAGGATCTCAACGGCTTGGAGACAGGTTCGTTGAACATCGGCGTGACCTATTCATTCAGTCCTATCCTTACCGAGACACTTATCCAGTTTACGAAGCAGTATCCGAGAATAAAACTGAACATCTTCTATAGACCTATGTCCGAACTCATGGAGATGCTGTTGTCCCATGCAGTGGATTTTGTACTCGCATTTAGGCCCAGTGTGCGCATTCCCGATATCGACTCCCACGTCCTTTTTGACAATCACTTGGCTGTGATTGTCAATGATCATCATCCGTTGGCGGCAAAGGAGCGGGTCTCGGTAAGCGACCTCTCCCGGTTCCACATGGCCTTGCCATCCAAAGGCCTGCAAGCGCGCAATGCTTTCGACACCTGTCTGGCGGCATACATCGATCGGTTTGATGTCAGGATTGAGCTGAACGAAGTCAATATTCTGTTGGAGTTGATTAAAAACAGCAATATGGTGACGATACTTGCCGAGGCTACTGTCTATAATCAGCCGGGAGTCAAGGCCGTGCCTATTGACCTGCCCGTAAATGAAATGGAAGGCTGTGTCCACATGTTGCACGACAGCTATCGCAAGCATTCGGCGATACAGTTCATCACCATGCTCCGCGATTCCCACGCCGTGCGCGCCCGCCAGCACAACTGGTTCACCTGAGCCCGCGCCGGCAAAAAATAGATACAAAAAGACAAAATAAGGGAAACAAAAGGACAAAAGGGACAGAAGCAACAGAAGAAATTTTTTCCGTCCCATCTTAACTCCAGGAATCCCGTTCACCGGCT
>CANOKG010000244.1 GCA_947566655.1 uncultured Muribaculaceae bacterium
TTTATGGATATCCCTGTGGAGCCCAATTCTTTGGTTAAGGTGTCATATAAGGTTAATTATTCCCGATGCACTATTAAAGGCAAAATTTATTTACTCAATCCTGTCACCGATATTGTAACACAATTACCAATTACAACAGTCTCTATATTCCCATCTACTTATGACACTCACGTCCAGATTATTAAATAAGGGTATTTTAAGTCTTACTTTGCTATTAACTGGAAGCTTATGCTTAAATGCTAATGATTCTATTGCCGGTGGTTTTTCACGCCCATTGAGTTATCAGGTTGGGATTGACTTAACGCCGGCTTTCGTTCCCGGATCCAGTAGTTTCCTAAGAGGTGATAATAGTTTTGGGAAACCAATAAACGGCTCATTAGGCGGGTCGGTGCGATTAGGTTTCAAATATAGTGATTCTACCCGTGAAGGAATGCTTTATCGAGGACTTTATCAAGGCATCGGTATCGGTGCATTATCAATGTTTCAGTCAAATCTATTGGGAACACCCGTTTCGGCTTATATATATCAAGGTGCCCCTATAATTCATTTCGGTACAAAATTGTGGCTCGGGTATGAGTGGCAATTCGGAGCCGCCTTTGGTTGGAAGCATTCTCCTGAAAATCACATTGAGACTAATGCTGTCGTAAGTACCGGCGTAACTGCTCATATGGGATTGGGGCTACAGTTGCACTATGATTTGAATGAGAGTTTCTCTCTGTGGGCCGGTGGCCTATGTAACCATTATTCTAACGGAAATACTTCGTGGCCCAATGCTGGTGTCAACACAATCGGGCTAAATATAGGGTTTTCGTATATTATTAATAAACATAAAACAAAATCAACTCCTATTAATCAACAAATTCTTGAAGAGGCTGATAGAGCACGATGGTTCTACGATGTTGTGGCCTATGGCGCATGGCGCAAGCGGGGACTTACTCTTGACGGGACGCCAATGATTTGTCCTGGAAAGTTCGCTGTCATAGGCTTTCAATTCTCTCCGATGAGACAACTTAATAGGTGGGTAGCTGTAGGTCCGTCAATCGATGTACAATGGGACGAGAGCGCCGGATTGGCTCCGTACTGGGTGCAGGGAAGTTATAATGAATTTTTGAAGTTTGTCAGACCTCCCATTGGTAAGCAATTAAGTGTTGGTTTGTCGGCTCATGCTGAACTGATAATGCCTATATTTTCTGTTAATGCTGCTCTTGGATATGATTTTCTTAATCCCGAAGGAAATAAAGCCTTTTATCAGTCACTCGCTTTAAAAACATTTATAACTCATAAACTATACATTAATGTCGGTTATAGATTAGGTAGCTTTAAAGACCCGGAAAACTTGATGTTAGGACTCGGTATAAGGCTATAATCTCTCTATCATCATACTTATAATTATTTTCTTTCATGAAAAAAATCAATTTTTATGGGCTTATAATTTTATTCTCAATTTCTATTATAAGTTCCTGTAATTCGGTAACTACGAAGGTAAGAGAAACAAAATCACCCTATGAAGTAGTTACCTATGTGTGGCAAGAAGGTAATCGAATGCCTGATCCGTTTCTTCAAACCACCATCAACTATGGCTTTGCCAATATGAATGACACGCGTGACGGTGTTATTATCAATAATGAGCCTCATTTTCGATCTATTGTAGAATTAAAAAAGATCAATCCCGAACTAAAGGTACTACTTTGTATTGGAGGTGGAGCAAATTCAGGGCTTTCTGAAATGGCAGCTGATTCTCTGAAACGCATATCGCTTGCCAGTCAATGCAAGCAAATTATTGAAGATTATGATATAGACGGTATTGACTTTGACTGGGAGTTTCCCGGAGTTGACGGCAATCCAGACGACTACGACAACTTTGCGATTGTCCTTAAGACAGTACGTGATAGTATAGGTACCAATAAGCTTCTCACACTTGCAGCTGGTGGTGATATGGCTGGAATGGATGCAAATAATGTCGAACTGTATTTGAGCATAATTGATTATGTGAATGTGATGGCTTACGATCTCAGCGGCAGTCCCGAGACTCACCACACATCTTTGTATCGTTCAAAATATACAGGATGGCGCTCTGTCGATGAAGTGGTACAGGATTATCTTGATCATGGAGTGCCCTATGGCAGGATGATGCTTGGACTTGGATTCTATGGACGCGGCGACGGTGTCCACTATAGAGAGTGGACCAGTTCGATGTCAGCAATGCCATATGACGATTTAACTGAACAATGGGACTCGGTCGGTTTGGTACCATATATCGCAGATGTAAACGGAGAGCTTACCGTAGGGTACGAAAATCAAAGGTCAATTGAAATAAAGTGTGACTATTTGAAAAAGAGGGGATTTCGTGGAGCCATGATATGGCGTACTGAACTTGACCTTGATAGTTTACAGCTTGCTCGAACGGTAGCTCGTTGTCTACTTAATCATTAAAAGAAATAAATTTTTATGTTAATGTCACCTTTGGATATAATAATTCGTCTTAATTGCGAGATGTCTCAAAAGTAACATTAAATAATTTATTAAATTCAATGATATGGAACATGTTTTAGTACCAATTTTTATTTGTGTTGTTTTACCTGTCGCAATAGTTTTGATATTCGGCATTGTATCAATGAACAGTGATAATAAACGTGCGCAAATATTAATCAAAGCGATAGAAGCAAACAATTCTATTGATGCCGATAAACTCGCCGAAGCACTTCAAAAACCCAAGAAATCTCCGCGTGAAATTTTAAACCGACGACTTCTTTGT
>CANOKG010000245.1 GCA_947566655.1 uncultured Muribaculaceae bacterium
ACAGATGAAATGAAATCGAAAATTGATACGACTGCACGGTTGGCTGATTATTTTGTCTTTTCACCTTCGGTCAAAGGTACCGCTCAACTTTCAAGAGATGGGAGGTTTATTGATTTTACACCGGGGAAAAGTCTGAAGCAAGGACGTAAATACCAGTGTAGACTGAAAATGAGTGAACTGATAGGTGTGGACTCTTTGGGTGATTTCAGATTTGACTTTGTGGTTGACAAGAGGGAGATGAGATTCAAAGAAGTGGTTGCTTCGGTGGATCCTGATGATATTTCGATGATGTCTATTTCTGGCTTGATGGAGTACAATGTTCAGGCCGGAGATTCTATTACTGCTGATAGTACAATACTGATATGTGATGCTACTGAGGCACACATTAATGTTTTCAGCAATGTCTCGAATAAAACCCGCCGATTCACAATTACAGGTATAAAGCGTTGGTCAAAACCGGCTATAACCAAAATTTCCATCAATCCGATGTCGGGCTTCTCAAGGGCCGAGGAGACATTGGAGATTCCTCCTATTGACGATTTTCGGCTTCTGAATGCTCAGAGGGTTGAAGCCGCTGAACCTTATCTGAATCTTAACTTTAGTTCTCCATTGTCATCTCAGCAGGAATTGGACGGACTGATCACCATAGACCGTGTGAATGATCTAAGATTTGAACGCGAGGGCTGCAACGTAAAGATCTATTATCCACAATGTGGCATTGCCGATATTACGTTGAGATTGTCTGATTTGATTAAAAACCAAGAAGGGCGTTGCCTTAATGAGCTTATAGAGCGGCATTTCAAACAGGAGATTATTAGGCCGGCAGTCGAGATTCCGTTTGAGGGGACTATATTGCCTGATGATAGTAACCTGAGGCTTCCATTTCGTGCGGTGAATTTAGCTGCCGTCGATGTGGAAGTTGTGAAGATTTTTCCAAGCAATGTGATGGCTTTTCTTCAAGAAAATGATCTTGACAGGTCTTCGCGTACACTTCGTCGCTATGGAAGACTTATTTATCATAAGACGGTCAGGCTCGACAATGATAAGTCGTTGGATCTTTATCAATGGCAAAACTTTTCAATTGACTTAAAAGGTTTATTTCGCCGTGAGCGCGGAGCAATCTATAATGTTCGATTGACCTTTCGCCAGGCTTACTCTCTCTATGACCGTGCGGAGCCGGAAGAATTTGAAGAAGTCACTGAAATAAGCGCTATAGAAAAAGAAACTTGGGATGAGGATTATTCTTATATATACCGTGGCAACCCTGATTATGATTGGGCTGTAGTCAATTGGGATGAAAAGGATGATCCTTCCAAACTATCTTATTACATGTATGCCGATATGCCTGAAAGAAATCTTGTTGCATCTACACTTGGTCTGATTGTCAAGAAGGGCGAGAATAATGAATATGCTGCTACTGCAACCAATTTAATTACGGCTTCTCCGGCTATGGGAGTAGAGATTGCCGCCTATAACTATCAACTTCAAAAAACGGCATCCTCAACGACTGATGCCAACGGTTTTGCCACCTTGAAAATTGCCGGTCGACCATTTATGATTACTGCCTCTGATGGCCAAAGCACCACATATCTTAAAGTAACTTCGGGGCGTGAACTTTCTACGAGCAACTTTGACGTTTCGGGCAAAGAAGTGACCGATGGGGTAAAAGGGTTCACTTACGGAGACCGTGGTGTATGGCGGCCTGGTGATGATCTCCATCTGTCGTTAATATTAGAGGACAAGCAGGGAACCTTTCCGAATAATCATCCCGTAATAATGGAATTATATAATCCATCAGGGCAATTATACACAAGGCAAACAATGACTCAGGGTGTTGATGGATTTTATGTGTTCCATATTTCTACCGGAGAAAATGTGCCAACCGGTATGTGGAATGCTCAATTCAAGGTTGGTAACCAAACATTCCATCACAAGGTAAGAATCGAGACAATCAAGCCTAATCGTTTGAAAATCAAAATCACCACTCCCGATGTTATTCGGGCTAACATTCCACAGAAAATGGCAATCGATGCCCGGTGGCTTACCGGACCTGTTGCCAAAGATATGGCTGCATCTATGGAAATGACGCTGTTCTCAGAACCCAATCCGTTTGTTGAATATAAGAAATACACCTTCAACAATCCTCTTGTTGAATTTAAATCATCACAGAGGCAAATTCTCTCAGGTCAACTCGACAGCATTGGGAATCTCCAGAAACTTTGCACCGTGGGAGCCGATGTCAATTCTCCCGGAATTCTCAGGGCTAACCTTACTGCCAAAGTCACAGAACCTGGTGGTGACGCAAGCATAACGTCTCATTCAGTGTCGTTCTCACCCTTTGATGTATATGTAGGCATAGACTTGACTGATAAAGACCGTATGACTGACACTGATTTACAGATCCCGGTTGTGGTTGTGGATCAAAAAGGAGATAAGATTAAGACCCGTGAATTGTCATATAAAATCTATCGTTTGGATTGGAACTGGTGGTGGCAAGGTAGTGCAGGATATCTCAGCCGTTATGTAAAGAGTTCAACTGCCGATTTGGTAGCAAGCGGCACCGTGACAGTCTCCAATGGCGTCGCTTCAATTCCTTTCAGGGTTAACTATCCCAACTGGGGCAAATATCTCATTATAGCGCGTGACATCAAAGGCGGTCATGCTACCGGTGGAACATTTTTGGTTGACTGGCCTGAATGGAGAGGCCGTGCCAACAGAGCGGAAGCCGTGGCAAGTACTGAAT
>CANOKG010000246.1 GCA_947566655.1 uncultured Muribaculaceae bacterium
CTGAGGCACACCCACTTTTTTCAATATAATAATTCGTGATATACTCTTAGTGCTTTTCGGCTACTTTTTCAAGTATGCGGCGCAACTGGTGCCAGAAACGGTCAACGGCGGGGATGAACATGCGCTCGCTGGGCGAGTGCACACCCTGTAGTGTCGGACCAAACGATACCATGTCGAGCTCAGGGTTAACCGATTTGAACAGGCCACACTCCAAGCCGGCGTGGATGGCTTTGATTGCAGGACGAACACCGTAGAGCTCCTCATAGGCGTCACAAGCGATCTTCATGATAGGAGAGTCCATGTTGGGGGCCCATCCGGGATATCCGTCGCCATGAGTTACTTTGGCACCGGCAAGTGAGAATACCGCTTCAACTTGATTGGCGATATCCCATTTGCGGGATTCAACCGATGAGCGCTGTGAGGTAGCGATTACGATCTCGTTGTCACCACGCATCTTGACCGAAGCCAAGTTGGTCGATGTTTCTACCAGACCTTCAAGGTCACGGCTCATGGATACAACTCCGTGGGGAGCGCAATATAGCGAGCGTATGAGGTTGGTTGATGTTGCCTGATCGATGCAGTACTCGGGACGCTCGATGCTCTCCATGTCGATGGTGAGGGTAGGCTCGATGCCTGCATACTCGTTGGCAATGACAGCGGCATAGTTATTGAGAGCTATGCGCACGGCTTCTTTCTTAGATGTGTGTACTCCTACGATGGCGTGGGCGGCGCGAGGAATGGCGTTGCGCAGGTTGCCGCCGTCAAACTCGGCTACAACTACTTCGTTCTCTTTAGTGAGATCCCAAAGGAAGCGTGCCAGTATCTTGTTGGCATTGGCGCGGCCAAGGTGAATGTCACCACCCGAGTGTCCGCCCAATCCCTTCGATACATCGATTTTGAAGAATTGGAAATCGGTGGGAGCAAAGGAGCGGTGGTAGGTGAACACGGCCTGTGTATCAACGCCACCTGCACAACCTACAAATACTTCAGCATCATCTTCCGAGTCGAGGTTAAGAAGGATTTTGCCTTTAACGAGATCCTTGCCAAGTCCAAAGGCTCCGGTCATACCGGTTTCTTCGTCAACAGTTACCAGTACTTCCAATGGTCCGTGGACCAAGTCGGGGTCGATCAAGGCAGCGAGCGAGGCAGCTACACCAATGCCGTTATCGGCGCCAAGTGTGGTGCCATCGGCGCGTACCCAGTCACCGTCAACGATGGTTTTGATAGGAGAGTTCTCGAAGTCAAACGACTTGTCGTTGCTCTCACACACCATGTCCATGTGCCCCTGCATTATAACCGTAGGTGCGTTCTCGTGACCGGGTGTAGCCGGCTTGAACAGAGCTACGTTACCTACCTCGTCGGTCTTTGCTTCGATTCCATGTTTTGCGGCGAAATCGAGCAGATATTGACGTATTTTTTCCTCTTTTTTAGAGGGACGTGGCACCTTTGTGATTTCATCAAAGATGCTGAACACGATTTTAGGTTCTAAATCCTTTACTTCCATAATTAAAAAGTATTCACTTATTGGAAAAGATGTTAAATTCTCGGTTATTCGGTGACTAAGTTACAAAATATAATTGATAAATTCTCAACTTTACATCCAACTTTCTTATATTTGCACCACAAAAGTGCACATTAAGGTAAATGTTGCCAAAACCAACAACGATGAAACTGCTTATCTTGACCGTAGCGTTGACGTTTGTAGCTGTATTATTGCTGAGCTTCAAACAGCTTTTAGTCAAGGGGTCTAAATTCCCTTTAGGGCACGTTCACGACATTCCCGGGCTACGGGAAAAAGGTATAGGATGTCATCGGGAAATGGATAATGGCAAGGAGCATCGCCAGCAGCGCACAAATGAAATAGAATATAAACCATAAAAAACAATAAAACAACTCCGACAGAACGCCAATTGACGTGAGTCGACCTAATTAAACCAAGTTCAATTTAATTGAAATTTCATGATTAAAAAGCTTACTTTCGCAATCCTGTCGGCTGCAATGATTTTAACTTCATGCTCAGGCGACAAATCAAACGAGACAGCCTCTCAGGAGACAGCAAAACCAGTAGCTACCGGTGACTCATTTGAGCCCACAACCAACATACGCTACTACAACCTTGATTCAATCATGACCCAGTACAGCCTTTGCAAGGATCTTAATGATGTCATGGCTGCAAAGCAAAGCAATATCGAGAGCGAGCAACGCGCCAAGACAGCAGAACTTCAGCGCATGCAGCAGCAGATCGAATCGAAGGCCCGCAATAACGGTTATCTGACCGAGCAAAGCTATAATGCCGATATGCAAAATTTCCAGAGCAAGTATGACCAGGCTCAGCGCTATATCGCCAATCTGCAGCAAGAGGCTGCTATCGAGAGTGCTAATCAACAGCAGCAGCTACTTGACTCGATCAACAATTATTTGACAATATATAACTCGACCCGCCACTATGACGCTATTCTCGTTAAGGGTGTCGGTGACTATTTCAATCCGGCTCTCGACATCACAGCCGACATAGTAAACGGATTGAATGCCCGCTATCCCAAGGCAGCCGAGGAGGTGAAATAATCCTATAATCAACCGAAACAAAAATCGCTTTCTATCCCACAATCGGGATGGAAAGCGATTTTCTTTTCTATAAACTTATTCGTATCTTTGACTTTGTCTTAGAGTATGTTTGAATTTAACACACAAAAAATAGTTATATTAAAGAATGAGTGA
>CANOKG010000247.1 GCA_947566655.1 uncultured Muribaculaceae bacterium
GCTTATATTTAGGAGCCAAAACTCCAGGGGTATCGGAGAAAACAATCTGATAGTCGGGTGTGTTGACTATGCCCATGATGCGGTGGCGTGTTGTCTGCGCTTTATTGGTAATTATACTAACACGCTCGCCAACGAGGTCGTTCATCAATGTAGACTTGCCTACATTAGGATTGCCTACTATATTTACAAATCCTGCTTTATGATCTGTCGCCATATTAAATCTTACTTATTAAGTGCCCGAACCTAAGGTCCATGACACTGTAGTGTTATGAACGGGCACTATTGACCGTTCAGCTATATAAACAAAAATAGCACCCAAAAAGATGCTATTTTCGTAGATATTTTGTATCACTACCGGTAAAGGCAGAGATTACATATCCCAAATCAGATACATTGCACCCCATGTAAAGCCGGCACCGAAAGCGGTAAGCAACAACTTGTCACCCTTCTTCAATTTATCCTTGTATTCATCAAGACAAATTGGAATTGAAGCCGCACTGGTGTTGCCGGTGTGCTGGATATTAACCAACACTTTCTCTTCGGGTATACCTGCTCGCGATGATACAGCTTCGATAATGCGAAGATTAGCTTGGTGGGGTATCAGGTAATCGATAGAATCAACAGTGAGTCCATTACGGTTCATGATGTCGACCGATGAAGTGAACATGTCGGTAACAGCATTTTTGTAAACGTGACGTCCATCCTGGAACAGGAAGTGTTCACCGGCATCAAGGGTCTCCTGACAAGCAGGCTTAACCGATCCACCGGCAGGCATGTAGAGATGTTCCAAACCGCTACCGTCAACATGGAACACACCATCGATAACACCTACAGGCTCCTCGGTGGGTTCAACCAGAACAGCTGCAGCTCCATCTCCGAAAAGAGGACATGTAGCGCGGTCTTGATAATTAACCATCGACGACATTTTTTCTGCAGCCACTACGACGACTTTCTTGCGAAGGCCTGAACGTACATAGGCAGCAGCATCCTCGAGAGCTACAATAAAACCGGCACATGCAGCCTGAATATCATAGGCATAGGCATTCTTCAATCCACAACCTTCAACGATCACCGAACCTGTAGACGGGAAACGATAGTCGGGGTTAGAGGTGGCACAGATTACCAACTCGATCTCTTCGGGGTTGATACCTGTCGACTCGATGAGTTTGTTGACAGCCTGAATACCAAGGTATGACGAACCGGCGCCATCCTTCTTCAGGATACGACGCTCCTTAATGCCTACTCGGGTTGTAATCCACTCGTCGTTGGTATCAACCATCTGTGAAAGCATCTCGTTATCAAGGATGTCATCAGGCAGGTAAGAAGCGATGCCTGAAATACGTGCATATAGCATAGGGTTCTATTGAGTATCTTGAGGTAAATAATATATATATAGGGCAAAACAACCCCTATTAGTTAACATTCCCGATAAATGACTGTGTAATGGACGTAACCAGTCCTGCACATAATATTAAAGGAAATGGAGCCAACTAAAGGAGTATGTCAAACCGCTTTAAAAGTCGATCGAGGTTCTCGAGCCGGCAACTGCCCGGCTCTCAGAAACCTCAGTACTGCTATAGAGTAGTTTAATAATGCTGGAATTAGATTGCAGCAGCCTTCTCGATAGCGATTTTTCCGCGGTAGTAGCCACACTCACCACATACACAGTGGTAAACGTGCCAAGCGCCACAGTTAGGACATACTGCCAATGTAGGCATAGCAGCCTTATCGTGAGTTCTGCGCTTTGCGGTACGGGTCTTTGATTGTTTTCGTTTAGGATGTGCCATTGTTGCTTATAATTATTGATTAGTTTTCGGTTAAGTCTTTCAATTTATCCCATCGCGGGTCGGTTGTTTGCTGCTGGTCAACACTTTCATTACCATCGGGCATCGAATCCATCTCGTCGATAAGTTGCTCCTCCAAAACTGAGTCCTCGTCTCCCGGAAGAGTGGTGCGGTGCTTGCGTAGCAATGCGCTCATGGCGCGGTTACACTTACCCATTGGGTGTACATGCTTGATAGGTATCGCTAACGAAACGGTATCATACATCATGTAGGCCACATTCAAGTAGTTGTCGCTCTCGGGGATTTCAAGAAAATCATCGGAATCATCGCGATATTCCTCACCATACTTCACAACTATATGATAGGTAGTGTCGATAGGAAAATGGAGATCATCGAGACAGCGATCACACAACAAAACCACCTCACCGGTAAATTTAAATGTCATGTCATAGGCTCCGTCACGATATACAACATCAATGTGCGCATCGACGTTAGCGTCGCGCACATCGGGGCTCTCCATGTCACTAAAGAACTTACCTTCAAGCTTGTAATCAAATGTATGAGTACCTACCGGAAGGCTTTTGAGCGGCAGTTTGTATGCTGTAAACTTTCCCACTTTGTTATATCGTTTGAAAAAACTCTGCAAATTTAGGCAAATTTTTAAAGCCAGTCAACTTTTTCGCCAACAATTTTCATCACATCGCCAGAGTCAAAACAAAAATTCGCCAAATTGGTCTCAAGATTAATAAGGAACCAATATCTTAAAATCCCACATTCCATAGTAATAAAATCATTTCGGTGTGTTAAATACGGTGAGGCTTTTAGAGTATGTTTACTTTTAACTCGTATTAAGATTGAGAGTCGATTTTGAGATATTTTTCTAACGTAAAGAGGGAGTGTAGCGAGCTACACGACCGAT
>CANOKG010000248.1 GCA_947566655.1 uncultured Muribaculaceae bacterium
TGGGTTCGAATATGGTCGGAGGTGGTGTAAATCGCGCAATACAAGGAGACGATGTTATTAGTGACGATATTTTGATTGATGCGACTATCGGAGGTTTATCTGCTTCGGGAGGATTTGCAGTCAGGAAATCGTTGGATGCCATGAGTAATGCAGCTAAAGGAAAGTTAGGAGAAGCTTTGACCAAAATTAAATATACGTCCTTAGGGTATAAACAAGTTAAGAGAAACTTTGAGGTTGAAACAGGACGGTTGACACCCGTGAGAAAGCTGGCAGAGAAAGCTCGCTATGATTTTCTTTTTGAGCATAGATTGACAAATAACAGAATTATAGTAGATAGTAAGTTTAATACATCAAGATTTACAATAAATCAATTTATTGCAAAGGATAGAGCTTTATATCCGGTGATAAAGCATACTACCACAAGTAGTGAAATAGGTTCATGGGTTCAAACGATATTAGTTGTAGGTCAGGATGGTTTTATTGACCACCTAAAAAGATAAAACATGACAAAATCTAAACCAAAGAAGAAAACGATAAATATAATCAGAAAGGAGATTATATTGAGCGTACTACCAATCCTTGAAAAACAAGGATTTGTCCGGAGTCCATATCTGTATAGTGAATTTGGATTTCATGCAGGATCAGGTTATGAATATGATTTAGTCCGTTTACGAGGCTCCGAATTAGATCAAATAAATATTAGCATTTCATTTGGACATGGATGGTTCTCAATACTATTTAATATAGTGGAGTTGAGGCCGACTCCAAATACAGTAGAAGATCTGAAAGGAAAGGTTGGCGGTAGAGATTATATGTTTATGGATAAAAATGGTTGCGAAGATCTTGCATATCAGATATTTTATCCATCACACTGCTGTTGGTTGTTTTGGTTGCCGACTCCATTATACAGGTTGAAATACCGATTTACCAAATGGGGCAAGCAGCGTCAGATACGCAAGGTGACAAATCTCCTTGCAAAAGACTTTGGGCGTATAGATGAAGCCGTTGAAATATGGCATAAACGCCATAAGCCTATAGTTGTCGATTGGGATGGAAATAAGCTCAACCAAGAAGATGAAAATGAGAATGCAACATAACGAATACGACCGTTACGGACGCCTGTCGGCCGCCAATATCGGATTGACAGCAGATGCATCGGCCAATTTCTCAACGGAATACGGCTACGACCCCAACAGCAACATGACCTCGTTGAGGCGCTACGGCATCACCGACCGTGTGGGCGACAGCTTCGTGTACGGGCTTCACAGCGAGGCCACGATGGCCTACGACGGCAACCAACGCACGGGCATCACGCAGCAGTACCACGGCGAGACCTATGAAGGCGCCGCCGGCATAACCAAGAGTGGCGATTACAGCCTTAATTACGACAGCCGCGGCAACCTCGACAGCGACGACTCGCGCGGTATAAAGCATACTATCTACAACCACCTCAACAAGCCCACATGGGTGATATTCAATAATGGCGACACCTTAAAAATCCGCTACGATGGTCTTGGGAATGTAGTTGAACGCAAATTTATCGAAATTAAAAAGATGATAATAGGGGGCGTCTCAGCCCCCTCGGTGTCAATTACCCCTTCGGTTGGAAACATGAGAAGTCGGACCGATAATTTCTATGGACCTTATGAGAGAACTTATGTCGACAAGCTGAGTAATAAATACTCCAAAGTCAATTTCGCAGGAGGCTATATCGACGTTGACGGCAAGACGTACTACTACATTCATGACTATCAGGGCAATGTTGTGGCAGTAATGCGCGGTGATGGTACGGTAGTGCAGACTGCGGAATATTATCCCTACGGCGAACCGTGGCTCGAGCCTGAAGGCAACAACCGCAGGTTGTTCACCGGCAAGGAGCGCCTGCGCAATATCAAGTGGTACGATTACGGCGCCCGAATGAGCAACGCCGCCTACGGCGACTGGACCGGCATCGACCCCAAGGCTTCCGACTACCCCTGGCTCTCTCCCTACAGCTTCTGCGCCGCCGACCCGGTGAATTTCGTGGATTTGGAAGGCCGAGATATCGCAGTGCTGATGGCCGGCATCCATACTGCGATGTTGGTCGGGAATGATAATGACGGATGGAGATATTATTCTAAGAATGGCGATAAAATTTATGAATCGACAGATAAATATTGGGGAGGGAAGGACCATGATAATTTAGGATCTATTATATTTGGAAGCGTTCAGGAATTTCTTGACAGTAATTTTAATCAGGAAGGTACAAATGATGACAAAGAGAATGACATAACTGCGGGCTTTCATTATACCAAGGCGTATGAGATAGAGACAACTGTACATCAAGATAATCTTGCAAAAGAAGCATTTCAAAAAGCGAGTGAAGCCGGTTACCATTTTATCGGGCGAAATTGTGGTGATGCTGTGTATGATGCTCTTTCTGCAGCAGGTTTGAAGATCCAGAGAAAATCATACGGAGAATGGTTCTCTTTACCATTATTATATAGTTTAAGTTTAGGTAATCTAAATTTCAAACTCCAAGCGGATATGTATTCATTATATATGAAGACAACGGTTCCCTGGCATATTTATGATAGATTAAAAAATGCATATCCAAGTGGAGTCGAACGAACAACATGGTTTAAAATAGATTATTTAAGACAGACTATGAATCCAGTTAGACATGGTTTGATTCCTTATTAAAG
>CANOKG010000249.1 GCA_947566655.1 uncultured Muribaculaceae bacterium
TCGCATAAAATTGACACTCGATCTTAATACGAGTTAAAACCAGACAGGCTCTAAAGATTTACGACGGTAATACCGGCCCCGCCAAAGCGCACGTCCTCATCATGAAAGTCTTTCACACCGGTTACGGTGGCGAGATACTGCCTTATTGTCTGTCGCAAAGCTCCGGTTCCGGTACCATGAAGAATCCTTACACGGCTGGCATTAAACTGCAGGGCATCATCGATAAAGTAAGTGACGGCCTGCAATGCTTCATCGGCACGCATTCCCCTTACATCGATCTCCTGCTTGAAATCAAGCTGGCGCCGACGCTGTGAATCGAGTGTCGCATTAGAGACAAACGATGCCTGGCCTGCCCCCGATTTCGGGCGTGCCAACGTTGCTTTCAATCGGCCCAGCGGCACTGTAGTCTTCAACAGTCCGAAAGCCACAACAGCCTGCTTTCCCGAAATTTGCAAGATACGTCCCGGCTCTCCTTGTCCGTCAAGTTTTACATGATCATTGACCTTCAACGGTTCCTCTTTTTTAATAGTAGTCGATTGATTCTTCGGCTTCTTGACTTTTGGAGCTTTGGCAAGCAGCGGGTGTTGGCCCTCATCGATTTTAGATTCGAGTTTCGAACGCTGCTCAGTGAGACGACGACGGGCAGCAAGAGTTGATTCGCGCTCGGCATTAGCCGTTTTTATCTCGTGGATAGTGCGCTCGATAGCAGCATTCGATCCCTCGAGTATGCGACGTGCCTCGTCACGGGCTTCATTGATAATTTCGCGACGTTTCGCTCGCAGTGTCTCTGCATCTTCTTGATAAGATGTCAATAAGCTCTCTATCTTCTTTTCCTTCTGCTTAATCGACAAGCGCTTGTTTTCCCAGTAACGCTTGTCACGGGCTATATCGAGAAGATAACGGTCGGTGTTGACATAGTCGCTTCCCACTATTTCCTCGGCGCGGGAGATTATGTTGGCCGGAAGCCCTATTTTCCGGGCTATCTCAAGAGCAAATGAACTTCCCGGACTCCCGATAGCGAGTTTGAAAGTAGGTTGCATCAAATGCCTGTCGTAGAGCATCGAGCCATTTATTAGTCCGGGAGTGGACTCGGCCATCTGCTTGATGTTGGTAAAGTGGGTATTGATAACGCCCCACATTGCCAACTCATTGAACTTAACGAGTATAGCCTGGGCTAAGGCTCCACCTATCTGAGGCTCGGTACCGGCACCAAACTCATCGATAAGAATCAATGTATCGTTATCGCCATTGGCAATGAACTGTTTCATGTTCTTAAGATGGGAGGAATAGGTCGAGAGATCGTCTTCAAGCGATTGATCATCACCTATATCGATGAAGATGCTTTTGAATATTCCCACATGAGAGTTCTCGAAGACAGGTGGTAATAACCCACACTGTGCCATGTATTGCACTATACCTACCGTCTTAAGGCACACCGACTTACCACCTGCATTAGGACCCGATATGATAAGCATCCGGTTCTTGGCTGTAAGGGTAATATCGAGTGGAACCACCTCCTTCCCTTGACGACGAAGTGTCTCGAGTAATACAGGATGGGTCGCATGATACCATTCCATCTCCGGGACGGGATGCAGTGATGGTAAAGTGGCATTGATAGCAAGGGCATAGTGGGCTTTGGCGCGAATGAAATCGAGTGTGGAAAGAGCTTGCAGGCTCATCGACATCGACTCGATATGAGGTCTAATTTCATCGGCCAGAGCGATAAGAATGCGTGCTATCTCGCGACGCTCCTCCATTTGCAGTTCGCGAACACGGTTGTTGGCTTCTACAATCTCAGCCGGTTCTATGAAGTAGGTTTTACCGGTAGCCGACTCGTCGTGTACGATACCACCGATCTTACGCTTATAGGCAGGAGACACCGGCAGAACCAAACGTCCATCGCGAACCGATGGTGTAGTATCGCTTTCGAGATATCCATCGGCTACCGCTCGTGCTATGACACGGCGCATGATTGAATTGATAGTGCCCGACGTAGCCTGCAACTGACGTCTGATGCCGGCAAGTTGATCGGAGGCATTATCTTTGACCTGACCATACTGGTCTATGACGCGGTTTATGGCGGCTATGACTGTAGGTGTGGGTGATAGGGGCTGCGCTTCAATATCAAGTTCGGGATACAGAGAGCGACCTTCTTCATCACGGTTGGCCAAAAAGAAAGCCGCAAGATCTACGACACACTGCATGGCGCGACGCACCGACATCAGTTCATCGGCCGGCAGGAATGTTCCCGGAACACGCAGTTTGGAAAGTGATGGAGCGATATCGTTGACAGCAACGATAGGCAAGCGGGTATCGGATGTCTCGATAGTGAGCATCTGTTGGGTGGCACGAAGGTGTCGCGATACGGCATCAAAGTCGTTCATAAAAGATATCTCATCAACCAATGCCCGTGCACCGCCCGACAAACAGAGCGCAGCCACCGCCTGCTTCACTTGATCAAAACCTATTTTGGATTCATATTTATCGGCTGGGTAAATCATAGTGCAAAGATAGTCAAAAATTAAAAATTAAAGATTAAGTCTTGAACCATGAATAAAAAATTGGGGCAACCCGATGTACAGGCAACCCCAATTTCAATTCTTATTTCTTAGAGTGTGTTTGAATTTAACACACAAAAAATAGTTATATTAAAGAATGAGT
>CANOKG010000250.1 GCA_947566655.1 uncultured Muribaculaceae bacterium
ATATAAAATACCTTCCCGACATGTAAAGAAATATAGAAAATGATTAACTTCGCATAAATAACAAAAAACCTTGATGAGAACTCTAAAACTTATCATATCACTGATATTATACGCTACTTCACTAATTGCATCGGGAGAAAATCCCAAAAGAGAGTTTCGTGGAGCATGGTTGAATACTATATATCAGTCTCAATTCAAACGCAATACCACAACACAAAACAAAGCATATATCACCTCTTTACTCGATAGTCTCAAATCTATTGGCATAAATGCCATATTCTTTCAAGTACGTGCTCAGGCTGACGCTTTCTACGCAAGCGATTATGAACCCTGGAGCCGTTATCTCACCGATGGAGGAAAAGCTCCATCCCCATTCTGGGATCCTCTCGAATTTATAATAACCGAAGCCCATAGCCGAGGCTTGGAACTTCATGCTTGGTTAAATCCATATAGAGTCACTACATCTGCCAAGCAAACCGTACCCAAAGGTCATATTGCTCTAAAATACCCTGAACGATTTATTAGATACGATGGAAAGTTGTATTTCGATCCAGGCCTACCGGAAAACCGCGAATATATCGGTAAGATTGTTGACGATATTGTTGCTCGATATGACATTGATGGTATACACTTTGACGATTACTTCTACCCATATCCAGTAAGGAATAAAACATTCTCTGACGACAAATCATATAGAAAATACGGGAAAAAGAAGAACCGCAAAGCTTGGCGACGTAATAACGTCGATTTACTGATTGAAGACCTCCACAAACGCATATCCAAGGCCAAACCTTGGGTAAGATTTGGGATTAGCCCTTTCGGAATATGGCGAAACAAAAGCAGCGATCCCAAAGGAAGCGACACTAAAGGATTGCAAAATTATGACGGTCTATATGCCGATGTATTACTGTGGGAAGATAAAGAATGGATAGACTACCTTATACCGCAATTATATTGGGAACTTAACCACAAAGCTGCTTCATACAAAGTACTTGTCGATTGGTGGGGCAATAACTCTGGTAAGAAACGTCATATATATATCGGTCAGGATGTAAGCCGTACCATGAAACTAAATGAGCTGGAAGCGAAACTGTCAAAAGTGCGTATATCTCCTACCCTTCAGGGTAATTGTTGGTGGCCCGGTTATGACTTGACTGGAAACATAGGTGGTATTGCAGACTCATTGTCGCAATATTATCATAAACATCCGGCACTTGTCCCAGCATATCCGTGGAAAGCCGATGACATACCCTCTCCTGTTGAAGGTCTCAAAGTGAAACAGCGGAAAATTTCGTGGAAAAAAAAGCATAAGACAGGCTCTTGCGGAGATGTGATAAAATATGCTATATATCGATTTGACAATATTGATGATATCGACATCTCTGATGCAAATGCATTGATAGATATAACTGGTAATGCAGAATTTAATGCACCCGAGACTGGATATTATGTAATAACCGCAATAAATCGCGTTAATAACGAATCAGACGCGTCCGCCCCAATACTAATATTAAAATGAGACCAACCCTATCTGTCATAGTGCCAGTATATAACGCCGAGCGCTATATTTCAGAATGTATCGACAGCATATTGCCCCAGCTTTGGAATGGATGCAAACTTATACTCATTGACGATGGGTCTACAGACAATTCATATCAGATTTGTCAGACTTACGCTATCCAAAATACTAATATTAGTATCTTAAAAATAACACATGCTGGACTAGCAGAGGCACGTAACATCGGTTTACAAAACATAAATACCGACTATATCGCTTTTTGTGATGCTGATGACAAATACATGCCTGGGGCATTGATTGCATTGTCTGAAATATTAGATAAAGAAACGAAATGCGACATTGCGATAGGTCAATTCAAACAATCTGAATACAACCACAGACCTATAACTAAAATTGATTATGAAATTGTCTCTTCAAAAGAGGCTATAATCCATACTCTTTACCAAGACAGAAACCACCACAACGGTGTATGGGCCAAGATTTATAGAAGTAAAATTTTTAAAAATATAAGATTCATCAGTGGCCGGTACTACGAAGATCTTGAAATCCTACCACGGATTTATCATGAGTCCGAATATATAGCTGTGAGCGATGCAACGATATATTACTATCGGCCGAATCCGACAAGCTTCATCAATACTTGGTCTGATTCAAGAGCAGATGCAGTATATGCAGCAAAAAACATACTCAATTACATCACCGATAATTACCCTGATGCTATAGCTGCAGCCCACAGTCGGCTATTCAGTGCAGCATTCAATATTTTCAACCTTGCATCAAAATATAAGCAACCCAAACTCGCCTATGAATGTTGGGATATTATAAAAAATTTGCGCAAAAAAATATTAGTCGACCCTAATGTGCGAATTAAAAACAAAATAGGCGCAATATTGTCATATCTTGGCAAGCAATTTTGTAGTCAAATTGCAAGAATAGAGAAAAAAAGATGAATTTAATTTGGCGAATAATGAAAATAATTACTAACTTTGCACTCGCACACGGCTCAATATAGAGTCTCGTCCCAAGGAGAGGTGCCGGAGTGGTCGATCGGGGCGGTCTCGAAAACCGTTGTACCCTTGCGGG
>CANOKG010000251.1 GCA_947566655.1 uncultured Muribaculaceae bacterium
AAGACTGGGATAAAGTGTTTTATCTAAGAGTGTGTTTGAATTTAACACACAGGCTCTAAGAGAGACTTTCTGAGATAGGATCACGATTGCGATCATAGTTTCCTTCCAAAGCACGGTCAGTAATGTAATTCAACGCTATTTTTACACCGGCAAATGTTATTCTTAACTGTGTGGTCGTGCATAACTTGGCTGCATTTACAATATATTCTTTAGCTACTTTTTCAGCGTCATCGTAACGTCCGACGCGAAGAAGTGTTGCAGCATAGATGGGCAGGGACGAAGCTTCAAAACGCAGTTCGGGTGAATTTCCGGGTCGTTCGCGCTCCATGAAGTCGATAAGCTCGTCGAGCATGTTGTTTTCATATAACAGTTTGATATAGTCTCCTGCAAGTTTGTATAGTCCATGTTGCTTATCGAATACTTCCATAAGGCTTATGTTGGCCAAAGGAGTCTCCTGCTGATTCTCGTCATTTAGTTGTCGGAGGGTGTTTTCAAGATCATCTTCGGTTTGACAATTTTCGGTAATGATAAAATCAGGATTAGGTTCTTGGAGTGATTTTATTCTATACTCGGCTGCAAATCCGGTTTCAGGGTTTTCCAATTCATCTTCCCAAATTTGAATGGCAAGATCCCTGCGACCAATGCAGGCATATAGATCGGAGAGTGCAAATTTGGCTTCTATCATTCCCGGTGCAGCTTTGATGACATTCTTGAGCAGTTGGATTGCTTCGCGGCTACCCGGGTTTTGGGTGGCAAGAAGCTGCGCCTCAACAAATTGCTGCATGTAATCGTCGGGAGCCAAAGCTTTTGCATATTCTATGGCGGCAAGGCCATCGTCAATGCGATTGGCATCGCGATTGACCTCGGCAAGTTTTGTCCAGGAATCGTGGTTGAATGGATCGATTTTTGTGAGTTCTTCGCCAAGCTGAATGGCAATGTCTATATAGTTTATGCGCAACACTCTCATACACTCGCTTATCGCAGTGTCTTTGTATTTACACTTATCGATAAATTCGTTGTAGTGTTGTGCCAGCCAGTCATCACATAAAGCCAAGTCAATAAGATTGGCAAATTGTATAATCTCTTCATCCTCGTTGAAGTCATATTGTTCAACCAGTTGTGATAATTCCTCAGCTACTGTAGCCGGATCGTGGGCATTGGCTTTAAGGCGTAATATCTCCCACATCAGGCCTTGACGATTGGAATTGCAAAGCATGAAGTAGTCGAAAATAGTGGTGTTTATCTGCTGATTGTTAAGTAGAAAGAACCCTTGTCGTACGGCCAAAGCCTCGCTGCCCGGATACAGTTTGTAGCCAAGCATCAGAACGTTCAGTTGAGTGTGGCAATCATTATAGTCGCTTGCCTGGTCAAAAACCATTATCAACTCATCCTCATCATAGTACATTTCGAGTGGTTGGCCTTTAAGGTCTTGACGAAACTGATTATATAAGCTTTTATAGTCGTTGGGGGTATCGTTCATTTTAACGCGTTTTCTTAAAAAATATGTATCATATAGGATTCCCGAAGGAAGGGTATCCATATATGATACATACTATTATAGTTGTAATCAAGCTTTCTTCTGAGCTTTTTCCCAGCTGTCTTTCAGGGCTATTGTGCGGTTGAAAATCAATTTGTCGGAGGTCGAATCGTAGTCGGGTGTAAAATAGCCGATGCGTTGGAACTGGAATTTGGCTCCTTTGGTGGCGTTTTGGGCGATAAATGGTTCGACTTTAACTCCTTCTACAACTTTCAGCGACTCAGGGTTTAACATCTCGCGGAAGTCGCGTTCGGTCTCGGCTGCGGGATTTTCTACATTGAACAGGCGATCGTAGATTCTTACTGTCGCGTCAACGGCCTGCTGGGCGTCAACCCAATGGAGTGTGCCTTTTACTTTTCGTTGGCTACCGGGTAGGCCGCTACGTGTTTCGGGGTCGTAGGTGCAGTAGATTTCTTCGATGTTGCCCTCTGCATCTTTCTTCACCCCGGTACACTTGACGATGTAGGCGCCTTTCAAGCGTACTTCTGCATCGGGTGCGAGGCGGAAGTATTTCTTAGGCGGGTTTTCCATGAAGTCATCGCGTTCAATGAATATCTCTCGGCTGAAAGGCATCGAGTGGGTACCCTCGGCTGGATTTTCAGGATTGTTTTCCATCTCTACCATCTCGGTCTTGTTCTCAGGGTAGTTGGTGATTATCACTTTGACCGGGTCGATAACTGCCATTGCACGCGTTGCAATCTTATTAAGATCTTCGCGAACGGCATATTCCAATAGTGATACACTGTTAAGAGCCTCATATTTAGTGTAACCGATAGTGTCGATGAAGTTGCGTATTGAGCGAGGTGTGAAACCGCGACGTCTCATGCCCGAAATGGTCGGCATTCGTGGATCGTCCCATCCGGCAACTAAACCTTCTTTAACGAGTTGCAAAAGCTTGCGTTTACTCATTACTGTGTAGGTGAGGTTTAGACGGTTAAACTCGATCTGGCGTGGACGATATGTTTCATCGGCAAGTTCATCGACAAAATAATCGTAAAGTGGACGGTGGGGTACAAATTCCAATGTACATATCGAGTGGGTCACTCCTTCAAAA
>CANOKG010000252.1 GCA_947566655.1 uncultured Muribaculaceae bacterium
GGATGATCCGCGAGGCCGAACTCCGTTATATCTCATTCCATGTGCGCGACCAATCATCGACGCAGTCGCTTGGCTTTGCCAAGAACACTAAATGTCCGGACGATCATGAAGTGTGGCACCTCGTTCGCCCTATTATTGCCAGACTCGCATACTATCCCGAAATTCATAGGCTATGGCGATCTGAAATGGGGCACCGTTTCAAAATCGAACCTTTTAAAAATGATATCCGGGGAGGGTTTTATTTCTGATGGTTCTCTCGCTTACGGTCCCAAAGTCATGGACGGATCTGTCGCAACAGCAACTCCGGTTCCTGCTTCGTACTATGGTCGATGTACAGATTGCCAACAAAAGTGTTGGCTTCCGCTCTATGGATGATGCCACTGATCAGATTGTCGCACAGGTCAACACCCTCTGCTTCTTCAAATGGACAGGCTTGACCGTTATCTGCGCTTACGGTAACGGATGGCTTGTGCGACATGGCAACAGTGAATTCTCTCTTTCCACTGGTCAGGTCGCGGCGGCGATAACACACTTATCCTGGACCAGGGATTTACCCACGGCTCCAGTCAGGCTTGATTGTGTGGACGGAGCAGTTGCCGTTCCCGCTGATCTTTCTTCGGGATTCTCATTTGACAAATGGCTCTCGTGCGAGGCCATTTGGCAAGTATATCTCATTTCTTCTGATGAATCATACCTTAGGCAGATGGCCGGGATTCTCTATAATAAAGAAAACATTAGCCCGGACGCTGCTGAAATCCTCGGCACCTTCTATTGGTGGGCATCGGTTAAGCAGATGGTTTCGGCCATGTTCCCCAATTTCTTTCATTCGGCAGGTTCCGATGATTACCGCACTCCGAATCCTGATGATTTGCGCCGGAACATGGATGCCCAGATTAGAGCGCTTACCAAAGGTGATATAACTAAAGAAAATCAGATTCTTTCCATGGACGCAATGCGGGCACTTACCGAACTTGACGCACAGGCCAGGGAATATGAAGAACTTAATAAAAAGTACCCTAAAAAATGAACGAGCCGAATTTCAACTGGAACGCTTCTGCATTCTTTGAGCGTCTCACGGCCTCTAACCGGCACGCTCGGGAGAATGGTTACCGATTTTATCGTGTATCCTCACTTGAAGGATTCCATGACGCCCTTGGAACAATGCTTTCCACCAAAGCACTTGTCGCCGTCAGCGACACTTCGCAAGGCTACACATCGCTTGAGAATACGCCTCATACCCGCAGGGTTAAGCTCGTGTTCTTGGCTATGCGACATAAGGTGGGCGACATGGTGGCCCGCGAGAAGTGTATGGATAATATGCGTGAGCTGTTCCGACAGTTCATGTCAATGCTCATCCAGGAAAAGACCCTCTTGGAGGAAAATTCCATATACCTCGATCCACGGATCAATTTCAACGAAATTGACCGTTATTTCTTCACCGGCTGCGCTTGTGCTTTTTTTCAGATTTCCCTCGACACATACACCGATCTTCGATACAATCCTGACGAATGGCTTACCCCGGACAACAACCCATAGAGGCTCGTAAAAAATTTGTCGAGGCTTGGAATAAAACCATGATCGATATTTGGCGCGAAAGAATTTATGACCTGAAGGTCGTAAAAACAGGCAACCTTTGGCGATCAGCTATGGAAGGAGATGGATTGCGTCTACCTATTCAGGCCGATGGCCGATTCTATGACGTAACGTTGATTCAAAGCTTCAACGAATATGGTATTTGGCAGGACCTCGGTGTCGGTCGTGAACTTAAGCATGGCAAATATGAAGAAAACAAAGAATATATAGAAGCGAACGGACTTAAGCGCCAGCGCCGGCGTTGGTTCTCCATTAAATACTATTCTTCTGTGATGAATCTACGCGACTTTATGGCGGAATCTCTCGGCAATGAATTCAAATCCATGTTCTGTGCTGCACTTGATTCTGATGCGGCTAAACATGGTACAGACTTCTATCGCCGAAAAGGTTACTCTTAGTGTCTTTTGATCCAATCTTCCATCGCTCTAAATTTGCTTCATAACTATCAACTATTATGTCAGATTTAACCTCTCTCCAACTTAAGATCAATGATCTTAAGGCTAAGGTGGCAAATAATTCAATCACGCCAACTTACCTTGGTTCATTGCTTGATGAATTCATAAAGATTATAGAACCGATCAATGATTTTGCTTCTATATCTGAAGATTTAAAATCATTACGATCTAAACTTGTACTACTGACCCCCATCCGTTGCAATGACGAAGATGATTTGAAGGCGAAGGCCTCTTCGGGCGATTATGCCGTCGGACAGCAGTTCTATATACCGGAAATATAATGAGTGTTCTATGGCATTATATGTAAAAAGATCCGCGGGAGTCGAACGACATTCCGTCCGGGCAATAAAAACAACGTCCGGCTTTGAACTGATATCCTCAATCTGGATGAAGTCAGCCAATGGAATTCTAAGAGTGTATGAAGCTGTGCGGGCCTGCTATGCGGCCATACGCTGGCGGTATGAGAAGCCGTGGACATATAAGGACAAATGGAAATATTAAC
>CANOKG010000253.1 GCA_947566655.1 uncultured Muribaculaceae bacterium
GTTATATAGTTACATTTTTACAACAACCACATCGACCGGATGGTTTTCTATCAGTACGATAAAAAATCTATAATTTAGCTATCACTATATAATATATAATATGATGATATACGGTTTCACAGGTCATGCGCAAAACATCCCGCGCATTCTATCTATCAATGACGGTTTTAAAGCCTTGATGTGAACATGAACCTCATTATTGCTTTTACCGATAAATACAATCGAAGAGTGCATAACAATAGCAACATAATTTTCGAAATCCAAAATTGCATGTACTCGGTTTAAATCGATTGTGTGGAAAGGAGACCATGAATCCAGTCCATTAATAATAAGATCATGTCCCTTAATATCAATAGCATGCTCATCAGAGATAGCCTCAAAAAGTAATGGAATATTGAGCTCATCAATGCTTGCAGGGAGTTTGCTATACTTTTTATAAATTGTCTCGATAATCTTATTGTTAATCATTGTAAGTTGTGTTTAGAATAGAGTTACTATTGTTAATCGTCTTAGTGATAATATAACATCAGTATAATTAATTTTGTTGTTACATCAAAGTTACAAGTATGTGAACAGCATGTAATTAACCTCACTTAACATTTAACATAAACATATACAGCTGACAATAAAACAGTTAAATGCACACATGCATAATCAATCCTATCAATATTCTTATACCAAAATAAACAGGCATGCTACACTTCATAGCATGCCTGAATAGTTATATGCGGAATAGAAATCTATGCTTAGGCAAGGAACCCGAGTAAAACACCTGCAGCAACTGCAGAGCCGATTACTCCGGCAACATTCGGGCCCATAGCGTGCATGAGCAAGTAATTGCTTGGATCATACTCAAGACCAAGGTTGTTGGAAATACGCGCCGACATTGGGACAGCCGAAACGCCGGCGTTACCAATAAGCGGGTTGATTTTCTTCCCTTGCGGCAAGAATAGATTAAACAATTTGACAAACAATACACCCGATGAAGAGGCGATAATAAATGCCATAAAACCAAGAGCGAAAATGAAAATAGTCTCCTTGGTAAGGAATGTTGTAGCTTGGGTGGAAGCTCCAACCGTCATTCCAAGCAATATAGTCACAATATCGGTAAGGGCATTGCTCGCTGTTTTAGCCAAGCGTGTGGTAACACCACTCTCACGCAACAAATTGCCGAAGAATAACATTCCTAACAATGGCAAACCAGAGGGTACTACAAAACAAGTAAGCAATAAACCTACAATCGGGAAAATAATTTTCTCATTCTGTGAGACTGCACGCGCGGGTTTCATGCGTATCACACGCTCTTTTTTGGTAGTAAACAGTCTCATCAACGGGGGTTGAATTACCGGAACAAGAGCCATGTAGGAATAAGCAGACACTGCTATCGCACCCATAAGGTTAGGAGCAAGTTTAGACGAAAGGAATATAGCCGTAGGTCCATCTGCTCCACCAATAATGGCGATCGCACCGGCCTGATCGGGCTCGAATCCAATGGCCAAAGCTACCATGTATGCACCAAAGATACCGAATTGTGCAGCTGCACCGATAAGCATAAGCTTTGGATTGGCAATAAGAGCCGAGAAATCGGTCATAGCACCAATTCCCAAGAAGATGAGCGGAGGATACCAACCGGCCGAAACGCCATTATAAAGAATGTTAAGTACCGATCCTTCCTCATAAATACCTATCTCAAGACCGGCTGTGGTATTAAAAGGAATGTTACCGATAAGAATACCAAAACCGATCGGTACCAGTAGCATCGGTTCAAAGTTCTTTTTAATGGCGAGCCATATGAAGAACAAACCCACTGCGAGCATAACGAAGTGTTCCCAAGTTGCATTAGCAAAACCGGTAAACTTCCAAAACTCGGCAAGGTTCTCTGTAAAAAAGTTAGCAATAACCATTGTAATTGGATTTAAGGATTAAAAAATGGTTACTTAACCGATTGTCACAAGAGTTGTTCCTTCAAGAACTGAATCGCCTTGTTTAACATCAATAGATGCAATAACACCATCACGACCGGCCTGAATAGAGTTCTCCATCTTCATAGCCTCAAGAACAATGATAGTGTCGGAAGCTTTTACTGCGTCACCCACATTTACATTGATATTCAATACAACGCCCGGTAGAGGAGCCTTAACAGGCGAACCGGCACCGGCTGGAGCCTGACGAGCCGCTATTACTTTCTCGCCGGAAGCCGTGCGAGGAGCTGCACTCGGTTTGGGAGCTGAAGCCACCTTTGTACCCTTGTCTTCAAGCTCTACTTTATAAGGAACGCCATTGACTTCAACTTGAGCGATACCTTTGTCAATATCACCTATGCCAATGTTGTAGGTATTACCATTTATTTTATACTTATATTCTTTCATATCGTTTTAAAGAATGATTATTATTTAAATTAACCTGCCAACAATTAGCGACGAGGCATTTGGCGAAGGTTGTAGATCTTTGAGCTCCATGGAGAGTATGCTCGTTTTACTTTGTTAATAGTGAGAATGTGACTCTCATTATCGT